>NZ_JBIAQM010000001.1:0-214767 GCF_042888945.1 Streptomyces sp. NPDC002698 | reverse complement strand
GCCACGGAGACCAAGCCCGCCGCCCGCCGACGCACCCGCAAGGCCGTCGCCGCGGAGCCCACGGAGAGCTGATCTCCCGTCCGATGGCCCGGTCCCCCCTCTGGTGGGGCCGGGCCATCGGCGTACCCGCGCACCGGCACACGGCCACCGTGACGGCCCCTCGACCACCCCACCCGTCGAGCGCCCCTCGCGGACGCCCGATAGCCTCCTCCGCATGAGCAGGCCCTACACGTTCGTTCCACCCGCCGGTGTCCGCGCGTACCGGTTGCCGACCGCGCGCGGCGAGTTCGCCGTGCTCGACGCCGCGCCGGAGGGACGGCCCAAGGGAACCGTCCTGCTGCTTCCGGGGTTCACCGGGAGCAAGGAGGACTTCATCGCGCTGCACGCGCCGCTGGCCGCCGCGGGCTACCGGACGGTGGCCGTGGACGGGCGCGGACAGTTCGAGACCGAGGGACCACGCGACGACGAAACGGCTTACGCGCAGAGCGAGTTGGCGCAGGACGTGCTCGCGCAGGCCGCCGCCGTCGGCGCTCCGGTGCACCTCGTGGGGCACTCGCTCGGCGGCCAGATCGCGCGGGCCGCGGTGCTGGCCGACCCGTCGCCGTTCGTGTCCCTGACCCTCATGGCCTCCGGCCCCGCGCAGATCTCCACGGCTCAGCAGCAGCGCGTCAAGCTGCTGCGGGACGCGCTGGCCGTGATGAGCATGGCCGAGGTGTGGGAGGCGATCCAGGCGATGGAGCCACCCGAGGAGACCGAGACGGGCCGGCTGGACGCGGGGCTCGACGATCTCTCCGACCTGCGCCGCCGCTGGCTCGGCAACAGTCCCGCCCAGCTCGTCGCCACGGGCCGCCAGCTCTGCGAGGAGCCCGACCGTGTCGCCGAACTGGCCGCCGTCCCGCTCCCGAAGCACGTGCTGTCCGGCGAACGTGACGACACCTGGCCGGTCACCCTGCTGGACACGATGGCCGTACGGCTGGACGCGCACCGCACGGTCGTCGAGGACGCGGAGCACTCACCGAACGCCGACCGGCCCCTGGAGACCGCCCGCGCCCTGGCCGCGTTCTGGGACGGCACGCTGCCCACGAGCGCTCCCGGCAACCCCGGCTAGTGCCCCGAGGGGCGTCCTCGGCCCCGTCGCGATGCCCGGCCCTCGGCGCGCAGACGTTGTCCGCCGGGGCCCTAGTACTGCGCCTGGAGGTGCTCCCAGAGGCCGTCCCGCAGTGCGCGACGCAGGTCCGCCTGGCCGCGCAGGGAGTACTGGAGCAGCCCCTCGGCCTCGACCAGCAGATCCTGGTCGACCGAGCCGGGGAGGTACGGGTGGCCGGGGAGCAGCTCGGCCAGGGATTCACGGCCGCGTGCGGCCAGCCACTTCGCGGCGACCTGGGCGCCCACGAAGCGCACGTCCTCCCGAGTGGGCCGGACCGCCGCCGTCGGGTCGTACGACTGGGCGGTCCGCCTGGCCACGTACGGCTTGAAGAAGTCGAGGTCGAGCGTGCGCTGGCTGTCGACCTCCCAGAGAAGCGGCTCGGCCTGGTTGCCGCCCTCGGGTGCCTCGATGCCCCAGAGGTGGACCCGGGCTCCGTAGCCCTGGGCCGCCTCGACCGCGGAGACGAGGTCCTCGTCGCCGCCGAGCAGGGCCGCGTCGCTGATGGCGCGGTGCCGGGCGAGGGACTCCAGGTCCGAGCGGATGAGTGAATCGACGCCCTTTTGCTGGTTGTTGGCGTTCAGATTGCCCAACCGGACCTTCACGTCCGGGAGTTCGGCGATGGACTGCTGCTCCGCGGTGTGGATGCGCCGCCGCGCGCCGTCGTACCAGTAGACGCGCAGCAGCCTGCTGTCGGCGAAGATCGTGCGGGCCCGGTCGATGAGCGCCTCGATGAGTCCCTCGGTGTCCAGGTCGAACGAACGGCGGTCCTCAGTTCCGGCGACGAGGCGCCCCGCGGCCGCGTACAGGTATCCGGCGTCGACGAAGATCGCGTGGGTGGAGGGGGTCTTCGCGACCTCGGCGAGCATGCGCTGGAGCAACTCGTTCGTACGGTCTATGCGGGCGGCGAGAGCCGCGTGGTCGTCGTTCATCGATGACATTGTCCCGGCGGTCACGCTGCGAACACAACTGGCGCCGTTCAGTCTCCGCCACCCGGGCTACCCGCCGGTAATTAGGTTCTCGAAAAATTTCCTTAGCGTAGGGAATGTTTGTAACACGCATCCCGTTGACTCCCTACGTGAGCGAGGACAGCGATGCCTCGCTCGTCAGACACAAGTAGTTCTCCTCAGGAGGATGACCAGACGAAGGGAGAAGCCCTTGCGCTTCGAAATCATGCGACTCGACGATGTCGACGGCACGCCCGTGGACAGCACTGTCGTAGACGCCGCCTCCGTCAACCGGATCGTTCAGCAGGCCGCCGCCATCGGGCAGCGTCTGTGGATCCGCCCGGCCGACACAACCGTTTCGTAACACGACGACCGTCCGCTTCGCGGTACAGGGGCGCACCGAAGGCGCCTCGCAGGACGAACCGCGTCGCGGACAGCAGACGCTTCGAAGACTTCAGAGCCCCGCACGGCGAGAAAGCCGTGCGGGGCTCTGCGTGTCGGAGGGGGCCGTCAGCTCCCCCGGATCACCTGCGTGACGCCGTTGATGATCTGCTGCACCGCGATGGCGGAGAGCATCATGCCCGCGAGCCGGGTCACCAGGACCACTCCGCCGTCCTTGATGACGCGGATGATCAGCAGCGAGTAGCGCATCACGACCCACAGCACGACGTGGATCGCGAGGATCGCGGTCCACACGGAGACCTGGCCGGCGACCGAGTCGGCCTTCTGCACCGCGAGGATCACGGACACGATCGCGCCGGGCCCGGCGAGCAGCGGCATCCCGAGGGGTACGAGGGCGACGTTGACGTCCTTGGTCTGCTTCGGCTCGTCCGTCTTGCCGGTGAGCAGGTCGAGGGCGATGAGCAGGAGCAGCAGTCCGCCCGCGATCATCAGCGCGGGCACGGAGACGTGCAGGTAGTCCAGGATCTGGTGCCCGAGGAGCCCGAAGACGGTGATGACGCCGCCGGCGACGCAGACCGCCTGGACGGCCATCCGCCGCTGCACCCGGGCGGGGCGGCCCGCGGTGAGCGCCAGGAAGATCGGGGTGATCCCGGGGGGATCCATGATGACGAAGAGCGTGAGGAAGAGGGAACCGAAGACGGCGACGTCGAACATGGTGAGGAGAAGCCTTGCGAGAGGGTGGGTGAGGGCAGGGATCGGGGGCGGGGCCTTCCGGCCACCGCTTCGGGCGGTCGTTCCACGGGGCGGGGCGCGTCGGCACGACCGGCGGTGCGGGAGCGTGCGGGAACGCCGGTGCCCGCGCCGCCCGGCAGGGGCCTTACGGGACAGGCCCGGCGCGTACGGACCTCACGTGCCCGTCGGGACCGGCATCAGGACAGCCGCGGTCGCAGACGCAGACGCAGACAGGGTCGCGGCCGGATCGCAGCCACGGTCGCGACCGGAGCCTCCGGCACAGCCACAGCCACAGTCACGGCCGAAGTCACAGCCACAGGCACAAGGCCCGGGCGACGACCCAGGCACGGCCCTGGCCGAGCCGCTGGGGCCCTGCGCGGTCAAGCCCGGTGGGAACGTCGGGGATTCAGGCTCCGCCCGCGCCCGGTACCGGGAACGCCCCGGTGGCGCGGCGGGTGATCTCCCCGTAGACCTCGGGGTCGGTCGCGAACTCCCCGAGCACACAGGTCTTGCGGCTGCCGTGGTAGTCGGACGAGCCCGTGGTCAGCAGCCCCAGTTCGGAGGCCAGACCGCGCAGCCGTGCCCGGGTGGCCGGTTCGTGGTCCATGTGGTCGACCTCGATGCCGTCGAGGCCCGCTCCGGCCAGCTCGGCGATCACCGACTCCGGCACGGTCCGGCCCCGCTTGGCGGCGGCGGGGTGAGCGAAGACGGTGACGCCTCCGGCACCCTTGACCAGCCGGATCGCCTCGAAGGGGTCGGTCTCGTGCTTGGGGACGTAGGCACGCCCCCCGTCGGCCAGCCACTGCTCGGTGAAGGCGTCGGAGACGCTGTCGACGACGCCCAGTTCGACCAGCGCGGAGGCGACGTGCGGGCGCCCGACCGATCCGTCGCCCGCGATGCGCGCCACCTGCTCCCAGGTGATCGGCACGCCGATCTCCCGGAGCCTGGCGATCATGCCCTGGGCGCGCGGCACCCGGTCGTCCCGTACCAGTTCGCGCTCGGCGAGCAGTGCGGGGTCCTCGGGGTCGAACAGGTAGGCCAGCATGTGCATGCTGATGCCGTCGATCCGGCAGGAGAGCTCGGCGCCCGTGACGAGGGTGAGCCCCTCGGGGAGTGCGGCGAGCGCCTCGGCGTGTCCGCGCGTGGTGTCGTGGTCGGTCAGCGCGACGACGTCCAGACCGGCGGCGGCCGCGTTGCGCACCAGCTCCGCCGGGGTGTCCGTACCGTCGGAGGCGGTGGAGTGGGCGTGCAGATCGATGCGCACTACGCGTGACTCCAGGCGGTGACGGAACGGACGGGACGCTCAAGGATAGCGGGAATCCGCCCCCCGCTGTCACACCCGCACCAGGGGAGCACCCCCTACACTTCCCGGCACCCGAGCGCGCCCACGCCGACGTCCGGGCACCGCCCACTCGGACGTCCGGGCACACCCACTCCGACGTCCGGGCACACCCAGACCGACGTCCAGGCACGCCCAGACCGGCGCCCGAGCATGCCCGCCCCGACATCCGGGCACACCGCAAACCGGCCTCCGCGCATGCCCACCCCAGTACCCGGGCACACCGCAAGCCGGCGCCCGGCCACGCCCCGGCATCCGGGCACACCCTCCCCGGCACCGCGTCACGCCGCCCTACGGCTCCAGGATGCGCGGCGACAGCGCGCCGCACGGCAGCAGGTCGACCTCGGCGCCCGCGTCGCGCAGATCGGTCAGGACCAGTTCGTCGTACATCAGCAGTCCGGTCTGCTCGGGCCAGACGACGGCCCACAGCCACAGCCCCCGCGCCTCGCCCGCGAAGACGGCGCGGTCGTCGGGCGAGCCGGAGACATGCCAGAGCGGGGTGGGCCGGCCCGCCGCGAGGACCTTCGCCTGCGGCGGTTTCTCGACGCTCATGTACGGGCCGGGGTCGGGTCCGTCCATGCCCGCGTACCGCGCACCGAGGCCGACGCCCAGTTCCTCGGCGACGAGGATCAGTTCACCCATCCCGCCCAGTGGTCCGGGCCCGGAGCAGGCGATGACGGTGGCCCTGCCGCCGCTGCGGTCGTCCCCCGCGAACGCCGCTCCGGTGAACAGCCAGCCGACCGGCAGCGGCCACGGCATCCACACCGGCACCCGGGCGCGGTGCACGACCACACCGAGGGCCTCGACGCTGGGCGGGATCACGGGCTGCAGCGGATGCACCGTGCCGTGCACATCGCACTGCCAGGAATCGGCAAAGAGGCCGGGAGCCCTGACCCGGCCACCACACTTCGGGCAACTGGGTTCGCCCCTCATAGGGCCCAACGGTCCTCCCCGTCCTTGCCCGCGTCAAGGACGATCACCCGTCCGGCGCGGGCCGGTCGCGCCAAAAACTACGTGCATCTTGCATTTATTAGTCCAGCTAACTTATTGTGTGTATAAGGCAACGATCCAGTTGGCGCACAGCGAGGGAGCGGGCATGATCAACAGCACGGAAGGCCCCGCCGAGGGCGACACGTTCGACGCCGGCGCGGGCGGCGTCCTGCGTCAGCCGAGGGCCGTCTGGGCGACCGCCGGGGCGTCCGTCGTCGCCTTCATGGGCATCGGACTCGTCGACCCGATCCTGCCGTCCATCGCTCAGGGACTCGACGCCACGGCGGGCCAGGTGTCCCTGCTCTTCACCTCGTACTTCCTGATCACCGCGTTCGCGATGCTGCTGACCGGCTTCGTCTCCAGCCGGATCGGCGGCCGCAGGACCCTGCTGCTCGGCCTGGCGCTCGTCGTGGTCTTCGCCGGACTGGCCGGCACCTCGGGATCGGTCGGCGAGCTCGTCGGCTTCCGGGCCGGCTGGGGGCTCGGCAACGCGCTGTTCGTCTCCACCGCCCTCGCCGTCATCGTCGGCGCGGCGGCGGGCGGCAGCGCGGCCGCGATCCTGCTGTACGAGTCCGCGCTGGGCCTCGGCATGGCGTGCGGGCCCCTGCTGGGAGCCCTGCTCGGCAACGCGAGCTGGCGCTACCCGTTCTTCGGCACCGCGTTCCTGATGGCGATCGGCTTCCTGTGCATCACGGCGTTCCTGAAGGAGCAGCCGAAGCCCGCGCGCACGACCTCACCGCTCGACCCGCTGCGCGCCCTCGGCCACAAGGGCCTCGCCTCCGCCGCGGCCTCCGCGTTCTTCTACAACTACACGTTCTTCACCGTGCTGGCCTTCACCCCGTTCGTGCTGGACATGACGCCGTACAGGTCGGGCGCGGTGTTCTTCTGCTGGGGGCTGTTGCTCGCGGTCTTCTCGGTGATCGTGGCCCCGCGCATGCAGGCGCGGTTCGGTTCGCCGAAGGTGCTGGGCGGCTCCCTGGTGCTGCTCGCCGTCGACGTGTTCGTCCTCGGGTACGGCGACCACACCACCGCCGTCGTCTGCACGATCCTGTCCGGCGCGTTCATCGGCGTGAACAACACCGTCTACACGGAGCTGGCCCTCGGGGTCTCCGACGCCCCGCGCCCCGTGGCGAGCGCCGGCTACAACTTCGTGCGCTGGTTCGCGGCCGCGGCGGCTCCGTACTTCGCCCCGAAGATCGAGGAGTGGAGCAACATCCGCGTCCCGTTCGTGGTCGCCGCGGTCACCGCGCTGCTGGGCGCGGCGGTGGTCTACGTACGGCGCGCGGCGCTCACCGAGAGGGCCGCGGAGCTGGAGCCGGTCCACACCGCCGAGGACGGCGTCGCCGCTTTCGCCAACTGAGTGATAGAGAACACGGACTGACGCTCCGTCACACGCGGTGTCCCGGTATCGGTCAGTCCAGGGGAACGGACTTGCGCAGCGGATCGCGCAGGTCCGTTCCGCCGTTCAGCCAGCGTTCCTGGAGGGCGCCGGCGCCGTGGACGCGCTTCCAGGCGGCCTCGTTGGGCGTCATGGGGAGCAGCGGCAGGAAACGTACGGGATCGGCGGGAGCGTCGAGTTCCAGGTCCTCCACCAGACCGCCGGACTCGGCGACCAGGACGGAGGTGAACGGCGCGCCGGGCCACAGGGGTTCACCCACGTCGAGCGAGGCGCCGGGGGCCACGACCAGCCCCTCGACCTGGGGAGAGGCGGCGAGCACGGCCAGTGGGCGGAGCACCTTGTCGGTGTCGGCCCCGGCCGGACGGACCGAGAGGACCAGTTCGGCGCGCGGGCCCTTCACCGGATCGGCGAGCACGGCGGTGGGATCCGCCATCGGCTGGACGGACATGCCGAGCGTGGCGTAGCGGACGACGTCCCCCTCCGTGAAGCGCAGCACCTCGATGCGGTCGGTACCCAGAAAGGTGACCGCGGCCCGCGCGTCGGGTTCGCCCAGCGCGGAGCGCAAACGGGCCTCGACCAGAGGAAGAACATCAACCATGAACCGAGCATAAGCCGCGCCAATTCAGCCTGTGCGCATCGGACCCCGGTCAACAACGCGCAAAGCGGGGCCTTGACGTATCGGTGCGCTGATACTCTTGGCCGCTGGTCGGAGCAGTGCATGACTGAGGGCCCCCAGGCCCTCATGGCGCTGCGGGAGTTGCTCCCGGACTCCGACGCACTGAGACTGATCTGACTCCCCTTCGGAGGGAGACAGACTCCCCTTCGGGGGATGGATCGTCCCTCACGGGGGACCGACCGGAGGAGGTGGGGCTGCAATGGATCGAAGTCGATCGTGCAGTACCACCCGCTCTTCCGGTCGCTGAGTCCGTAGCTGGTTCCGCTGGGTTTTTCAGCCCTGCCGGCTGCCGCCTCCCGCAATCGTGTGCATACGTGTCAACGCCGCCCGGTGCACCACGGAAGAGCGCTTCGTTTCCGCCTGATCTGTCCGATCTGAACCCCTGATCTGTCCGATCTGAATCAACAGCGAAGCTGCCACCGCGACGGTGCGGTGCTCCCCGCTTTGTGGACGTGCCAAACATCCGCAGTCAGGACGTCCCCATTCCGGGTAGTTCCAACCGTCGCCGGCCGCCTCCGCCCGCGAGAAGGAGCCTGCCATGTCGATGATCCGTGACCTGCGCGCCGCGGTCCGCCCCCGTCCCTCCCTGCGCATCAAGGACAGTGGCTCGTACGACACCACCCGCGACCCGGCCACCCCGTCGGCCGTGGTCGACTGCGCCGTCTACCGTGACGGCGCCCGCGTCGAGACCCGCACCCCGCTCACGCCGCAGGAGGCCATGCGCCAGGTGCGGCGCGACGGCGGGTTCGTGTGGATCGGTCTGCACGAGCCCACCGAGGACGAGTTCGCCGGTATCGCCCGGGAGTTCGGACTGCACCCGCTGGCCGTGGAGGACGCCGTCCAGGCCCACCAGCGGCCCAAGCTGGAGCGCTACGACGACTCCCTGTTCACCGTCTTCAAGACCATCCACTACGTCGAGCACGACCGGCTGACGGCGACCAGCGAGATCGTCGAGACCGGCGAGGTCATGTGCTTCACCGGAGGGGACTTCTTCATCACCGTCCGGCACGGCGGGCAGGGGTCGCTGCGCGCGCTGCGGCACCGCCTCCAGGACGACCCCGAGCTGCTCGCCAAGGGCCCCTCGGCGGTCCTGCACGCGATCGCCGACCATGTCGTCGACGGCTACATCGCGGTCGCGGACGCCGTGCAGGACGACATCGACGAGGTCGAGACCGAGGTGTTCTCGCCGGGCCGCAAGGGCACCCCGCGCGGCACGGACGCCGGGCAGATCTACCAGCTCAAGCGCGAGGTACTGGAGTTCAAGCGGGCCGTGTCGCCGCTGCTGCGCCCCATGCAGCTGCTGAGCGAGCGCCCGATGCGGCTGATCGACCCCGACATCCAGAAGTACTTCCGTGACGTCGCCGACCACCTCGCGCGCGTGCAGGAGCAGGTCCTCGGCTTCGACGAACTGCTCAACTCGATCCTCCAGGCCAACCTCGCGCAGGCCTCCGTGGCGCAGAACGAGGACATGCGCAAGATCACCTCGTGGGCCGCGATCGTCGCGGTTCCGACGATGGTCTGCGGCGTGTACGGCATGAACTTCGAGTACATGCCCGAACTGCACGCCCGCTACGGCTACCCCGTGGTCATGGGGATCACGGTCGGGCTCTGTCTCACGATCCACCGGATCCTGAAGCGCAACGGCTGGCTGTAGGACGGGCTGGATAGTCTGGGCCCCATGACGCAAGAGCTGCTCGACCAGGCCCTCGTCGAGGAGGCCACCAAGAAGTCCGGGCTGATCTGGGTACGGGGCGCCGCGGCGCCCTCGCCGGCCGGTCCGGGCGAGGAGGTGCCCACCCGCGCGCTGTGGCACGTGTGGCACGAGGGCGCGGCCTGCCTGGTCGGCGACGGGCCGGGCGAGCAGCCGCTGCCGGGGCTGGCCGCCGGAGGGCACGCCGTCGTCACCGTCCGCAGCAAGGACAAGGGCGGACGGCTCGTCACCTGGTCCGCCACGGTCGTGGAACTCACCGCGAACACCCCGGAGTGGGATGCGGCCGTCGGAGAGCTCAAGGGCAAGCGGCTGAACGCCCCGGACGGCGAGGCCATGCCGGAGCGCTGGGCGCGCGAATGCCGGGTGGTGCGCCTGGAACCGACGGGCGCGATCGCCGAGCCGCCCGAGGGCTCGCTCGCCGCGCGTCCGCTGCCGAGCCCGGCGACGACCCGCCGGCCGGCTCCGGCGGCGCTGCCCCGTCTCCTGCTGAAGCGGCGCAAGCGCGGCTGAGGCCGGTGCGGCCTTTCCCGTCTGCCGTCTGCCGTCTGTCATCTGTCATCTGTCATCTGCCGTACGACGGGCGACTGCCTGCCGCCGGGGCCGTGCGGCCCCGTCCCGCGGACCGTGCGGGCTCACGACGAGGGCCGTCGCCGCCCGTGGCCGTGGACCGAGCGGGTCATGAGCGGGTCACGACGAGGGCAGCTGCTGCCCGTAGTCGACCGTGTCCTTCTTCGGCGGTTCCGCGAGCGGGAAGTCCTTGCCCCAGTCGGTCAGACGGAGGGTGCCGGCGTTGCCCGCGCGCCCGAGCAGGACCGGGTACGGGGTGCCCTGGAGCGAGACGTCCAGGGTGCCGCCCGAGCCCTTGCCGCCGGTGATGCGGATCGTGCGGACACCGGACTGCTCGTGGTGGCCGTCCTTGGCGAGAGCGCCGTGCAGACTGAGCAGCCCGTCGAGCAGGACGTCCTTGTCGGTGAAGCCGCTGAAGCGCTTGTACGCGGGGTCGCCGGTCGGCACCTTCACGTACATGCCCTCCAGCTTGTCGGCCGCCGCCGTGTCCGTCGGCTTGCCGTCGCTCTCGCCGTCCTCGTGGGCCCAGAACGCGGCGTCCGCCTTGAGGAAGAGGTGCTCGCCGACCCGCAGCAGCCGGAAACCGCCCCCCTTGGAGGTGACCGAACCGGTGCCGCCGTCGGACTTGAGGCGCATGTCGAGGGTGTAGGTGGTGCCGCCCGAGACGACGGTCCCGGAGAGCCGCACGGCCGGCGCCTTGCCGGCCGCTTTCTTCGCCTTCGCCTGGATGGCGGTCGCGGACAGCTTGCCGACCCCGTTCGTGCCCGCGTCCGGGTCCTCGCTGCCGCACCCCGTCAGCCCCGTCGCTGTCACGGCCAGTGCGCAGATCGCGGCCGCCGTCACGGCTCTGCGGGTACGGCCCTGGGGAATTGCGGTCACAGGTGGGGCTGCCTCTCGTGCACGGTCCTCCAACGGCGTACGGCAGCGTACCGGTGCGCCGGCCGCCCGGCGGAGGCAGTCCGTCCGGACCGCCCACCAGGGCGTACCCGACCGGGACGGGCTAGCCTGAAGCCCACCCGAGCGGACAGACCGGGACAGAACGCATCGAAGCGAAGGAGGCGCGGGCATGGCAGCGGCCGCCCCCCGGATCTTCGTCTCGCACCTGTCCGGCGTCGCCGTCTTCGACCCGAACGGCGACCAGGTGGGCCGTGTGCGGGACCTCGTCGCCATGCTGCGCGTCGGACGGCGGCCGCCGCGCATGCTCGGCCTCGTCGTCGAACTGTCCACGCGCCGCCGGATCTTCCTGCCCATGACCCGGGTGACCGGCATCGAGTCCGGCCAGGTCATCACGACCGGTGTCCTGAACGTGCGCCGCTTCGAGCAGCGGCCCACCGAACGGCTCGTCTTCGGCGAACTGCTGGACCGGCTCGTGACCCTCGTCGAGACGGGCGAGGAGGTGACGGTCCTCGACGTGTCGATCCAGCAGCTCCCGGCCCGCAGGGAGTGGGAGATCGGCCGGGTCTTCGTCCGCAAGGGCCGCGGCGGCGCCTTCCGGCGCTCCAAGGGCGAGACGATGACGGTCGACTGGTCCGCCGTCACCGGATTCTCGCTGGAGGAGCACGGACAGGGCGCGGAGAGCCTGCTCGCCACCTTCGAGCAGCTGCGGCCCGCCGACCTCGCGAACGTGCTGCACCACCTGTCGCCGAAGCGGCGCGGCGAGGTGGCCGCCGCGCTCGACGACAACCGTCTGGCCGACGTCCTGGAGGAGCTGCCCGAGGACGACCAGATCGAGATCCTCGGCAAGCTCAAGGAGGAGCGCGCGGCGGACGTCCTGGAGGCGATGGACCCCGACGACGCGGCCGACCTGCTGGCGGAGCTGCCCACCGAGGACGTGGAGCGGCTGCTGGCACTGATGCGGCCCGGCGAGGCGGCGGACGTCCGGCGGCTGATGGCGTACGCGGAACGGACGGCGGGCGGGCTCATGACCACCGAGCCCATCGTGCTGCGGCCCGACGCGACCGTCGCCGACGCGCTCGCCCGGGTCCGCAACCCCGACCTCTCCCCCGCGCTCGCCGCCCAGGTGTACGTGTGCCGCCCGCCGGACGAGACGCCGACGGGCAAGTACCTGGGCGCGGTGCACTTCCAGCGGCTGCTGCGCGATCCGCCGCCCACCCTGGTCGGATCGCTCGTCGACGACGACCTCCATCCGCTGGCCCCGGAGGACGAGCTGCCGGTGGTCGCCGGGTTCTTCGCGACGTACGACATGGTCGCGGCCCCCGTCGTCGACGAGAGCGGCTCGCTGCTCGGGGCGGTGACCGTGGACGACGTACTGGACCACATGCTGCCCGAGGACTGGCGGGAGACGGAGTTCCACCTCGACGAGGGTGTGCACGACAGCATGCACGCGGAGCACGACGGGATCGACGAGCCCCGCGACGAGGACGGGACCGGCCCGGAGGACGGCCCCGAGGACGGCCCCGAGGACGGCCGCGGCCCCGAGGACGGGACCGGCCCGGAGGACGGCCCCGAGGACGGCCCCGAGGACGGCCGCGGCCCCGAGGACGCCCCCGGGGAGCCGGACGGCCCGCGAGGCGGAGAGGGACGCCATGGCGCCCGATCGTGAGGCCCGTGAGCGGGCCGCCACGGGGGCGACGGCCGCCCCCCGCCCGCGCACCCGGCTCGACCAGCCGAAGCCGCAGCGGCTCCGGCTGCTGCCCGAGTGGGACCCCGAGGCCTTCGGGCGGCTCTCCGAGCGCATCGCCCGCTTCCTGGGCACCGGACGGTTCATCGTCTGGATGACGGTCGTCATCATCGTGTGGGTCGTCTGGAACATCTTCGCGCCGGGCGACCTGCGCTTCGACAACTACCCGTTCATCTTCCTGACCCTGATGCTGTCGCTCCAGGCCTCCTACGCCGCCCCGCTGATCCTGCTCGCGCAGAACCGGCAGGACGACCGCGACCGGGTCAACCTCGAACAGGACCGCAAGCAGAACGAACGCTCCATCGCCGACACCGAGTATCTCACCCGCGAGATCGCCGCGCTGCGGATGGGCCTGGGCGAGGTCGCCACCCGCGACTGGATCCGCAACGAGCTCCAGGACCTGGTCAAGGAGCTGGAGGACCGCTACCCCGACGGTCACGGGGACGGGCGGGTCGTATTCCCGGCGGAACGGTCGCGGGGACGTGACGTAGACGACCGGTGACAGGGCTTTCCGGGGCACATGGGTCGCGCCGTACCATCGTCCCTATGGCTACGGAAGACGCGGTGCGTGAAGCACTGGCGACGGTGAACGACCCCGAGATCAACCGACCCATCACCGAACTGGGGATGGTCAAATCGGTGGAGATCGGTGCGGATGGCGTGGTCGCGGTCGCCGTGTACCTGACGGTCTCCGGCTGCCCTATGCGCGACACGATCACCCAGCGTGTGACAGAGGCGGTCTCGCGGGTCGAGGGCGTCACCGGTGTCGAGGTCGAACTCGACGTGATGAGCGACGAGCAGCGCCGCGAGCTGGCGACCGCGCTGAAGGGCGGCACCGCCGAACGCGAGGTGCCCTTCGCCAAGCCCGGCTCGCTCACCCGTGTGTACGCGGTGGCGTCCGGCAAGGGCGGCGTCGGCAAGTCCTCGGTCACCGTGAACCTGGCGGCCGCGATGGCCGCCGACGGCCTCAAGGTCGGTGTCGTGGACGCCGACATCTACGGCCACTCGGTGCCGCGCATGCTCGGCGCGGACGGCAAGCCGACCCAGGTCGAGAACATGATCATGCCGCCGTCCGCGCACGGCGTGAAGGTCATCTCCATCGGCATGTTCACCCCGGGCAACGCGCCGGTGGTCTGGCGCGGCCCGATGCTCCACCGCGCGCTCCAGCAGTTCCTGGCGGACGTGTACTGGGGCGACCTGGACGTCCTGCTCCTGGACCTCCCGCCGGGCACCGGCGACATCGCGATCTCCGTCGCCCAGCTCGTCCCGAACGCCGAGATCCTGGTCGTCACGACCCCGCAGCAGGCGGCGGCCGAGGTGGCCGAGCGGGCCGGCTCCATCGCGGTGCAGACCCACCAGAAGATCGTGGGCGTCGTCGAGAACATGTCGGGGCTGCCCTGCCCGCACTGCGACGAGATGGTCGACGTGTTCGGCACCGGTGGCGGCCAGTCGGTCGCCGACGGTCTGACCCGCACCACCGGGGCGACCGTCCCGGTCCTCGGCTCCATCCCGATCGACGTCCGCCTGCGCGAGGGCGGCGACGAGGGCAAGCCGGTCGTCCTGACCGACCCCGACTCCCCCGCCGGCGCGGCCCTGCGCGCCATCGCGGGCAAGCTGGGCGGCCGTCAGCGCGGCCTGTCGGGCATGTCGCTGGGCATCACCCCGCGCAACAAGTTCTAGAGCCCGGACGCGTTCCGGGACTCCGGGGTCTCCCGCGGGAGACCCCGGCACCGCCGGTACGAAGGAGGGGGCGCCGTCCGTGCGGACGGCGCCCCCTTCCTCGTAGCGGCCGCCAGGGGCCCCTGTGGCGCTTGTGGGTGCCTGTCGTGGCCCCGGGCGCCAACGTGGCCGCTGCCGGGGCCCTACCGGTCGTACGCGGCGATGTCCTTGATCATCGCGAAGCCGAGCCCGTACGCGCTCATCCCCCGGCCGTACGCGCCCACGTGGACGCCTTCCTGGGTGGAACCCGCGAGGACCCAGCCGAACTCGGACTCGCGGTAGTGGAAGGCCGTGGGAACGCCGTCCACGGGCAGGGACAGGGTGGACCAGTCCGCCCCGTCCAGGTCGTCGGCCAGCACCCACGCGGTCTCGGTCTGCTGGTCCAGCCAGTCGTCGCGCAGGGTGTGGTCCATCTGGCCGGGCCAGGTGAAGGACAGCAGCCCCACACCGGCCAGCCACGCCGCCGAGGACACCGAGGTGGCCTCCAGCAGTCCCGTGCCGTCCGCGCTGCGCCGTACGGGGCTGGCGGCGACGGTGACCACCACCGCGAACCGCTCCTTGTCCTCGCCCGGCTCGGGGCGCACCGAGGGTTCGTCCCCGTGCCCGACCGAACCGTGCTCGACCGCGCCGTCCGCGGAGGTGCCCACCTGCATCAGCCAGCGCTGCCCCGTGAAGGCCTCGTCGAGGCCGTACCAGGGAAAGGGCGCCAGCAGGTAGCCGTCGACCGTACGCCGGGCGGTGGGGACCTGTTGTCCGCCCTCCGCGACCGGCGCCTGCGCGCCTACCCGACTTGTCGTCTCCATCTGCCGGACGCCTCCTCGCTCTCGTCGGACCGGGCGGCCCACCCCCCTCGGGCGACCTTGTCGGTCCGCACAACAACTGGGCAGCATAGCCACCCCGCTCCGGGCAACGGCGAAACCGCCCGGCGCGTAAGCCGTGCGAACGGAGTATTCGGACCGCGCGAGGTCCGTCCACAGCCCGCGGAGGCACCCGTTCTCGCGCCGGATCCACCCGTCGGGGGCAGGCTCACCGACCCGTGAGGGTCATGACCGCCGTACACCGGTCGGACGGCGCCGCAGGGATCGGGCGGCGCCGTACGGATCGGGTGACGCCGTACGGATCAGGTGGCGTCGGCGTCGTAGGGCGGGTGCTCGTCGGCGTCGAGCTTCTCGCGCTTCTTCGTCATGTCGACGGAGCCGCCGGTCGTGCCGCCGGCGGACCCGCCCGCCGCGGAGGAGTCGGACTCACGGCTGTGCACCGCGTCCGTGACCTCGGCCATCTCCTTCTTCAGGTCGAAGCCGTTGCGGATCTCCTTGAGCCCCAGCTCGTCATTGTCCAGCTGCTTGCGTATGAACGTCTTGGGGTTGAGGTCCTCGAACTCGAAGTCCTTGAATTCCGGGCCGAGTTCGTCGCGGATGTCCGCCTTGGCGCTCTCCGAGAAGTCACGGATCTTGCGGATCGTGCGCGTGACGTCCTGAATCATCTTCGGGAGCTTCTCGGGACCGAAGACGAGCACGGCCAGGACGATCAGCGTCACCAGCTCAAGCGGTCCTACGTCGTTGAACACCTGATAGCTCCTCGCGATGCCCTCGGTCCACGGCCCTCGGGGGTCTTCCGCGGTCCGGGCCGCGTCCCACGGTACCCGGCGCCACCGTCCGTCCGGAACTGTCCCGGGGCTCCCGGCACCGGGTACGGCGCGGGTTTTCCACGATGTTTGCCGTCCCGAGCCGCGACATCGTTCCCGGCTGTGAGGTTCGTGTCACTCGCGGCCCCCGGGGCCGCGGCGCTCAGCCGCCGTTCGCCGAACCGAGGACCAGGGTGATCGTCCGGTTCGCGCCGCCCCGCCTGACGGTCAGCCGGAGGCGGTCGCCGGGCCGGTGGGCGCGGGTCTTCACGATGAGTTCCTCACCGGAGTGGACCCGCGTGCCGTCGATCTCGGTGATGACGTCGCCGGCCCTGATGCCCGCCTCGGCTCCGGGACCGCCGGGCGTGACGGGCGCACCGCCCCCGGCGGCCTTCATGCCCACCCGTGCTCCGTCACCCGAGTAGTTCATGTCGAGCGTGACACCGATCACGGGGTGGGTGGCCCTGCCGGTGTTGATGAGCTCTTCGGCGACGCGCTTGGCCTGATTGACGGGGATCGCGAAGCCCAGCCCGATGGATCCGGCCTGACCGGTCCCCAGGTCGGAGCCGCTGTCGGCGGAACGGATGGCGCTGTTGATGCCGATGACACGGGCCCGGGAGTCGAGCAGCGGCCCGCCCGAGTTGCCGGGGTTGATCGGCGCGTCGGTCTGGAGGGCGTCCACGTACGAGACGTCGGTGCCGTCGCCCTTCTCGCCGCCCGCCGTGATGGGCCGGTCCTTGGCGCTGATGATCCCGGAGGTGACCGTGTTGGCGAGGTCGAAGGGCGCGCCGATGGCGACGACGGGGTCGCCGACCTGGACGCTGTCCGAGTTGCCCAGCGGCATGGGCGCGAGCCCGCGGACCCCGGAGACCTTGACCACGGCGAGGTCGTAGCCGCTGTCGCGTCCGACGACCCGGGCCTTCGCGGTCTGGCCGCCGCTGAACGTCACGGTTATCGTGCCGCTGCCGCCGGCGGGTTCGATCACGTGGTTGTTGGTGAGGATGTGTCCCTCGCCGTCGAGCACGAACCCGGTGCCGGTGCCGTCCTCCTCGCTCCCGTGCACATGCAGGGTGACGACGCTGGGCAGCGCGTGCGCCGCGATCCCGGCGACGCTGTCCGGGGCGCGCCCCGGGGCCTCCTTGGCGGCCTGCGGCAGCTCGATGTCCGTCAGTCCCCCGTTCCGCTCCAGATAGGCCCCCACGAAGCCGCCCACGCCCCCGGACGCCAGCGCGAGCGCGACGGCGGCGAGCGCCAGGGCCTTCCTCGCCCTTCGGCGCCGCTCCGCCACGGTGGGCACGGCGACGCCGTTCTGCTGGAAGGGTCCGCCGGGGCCGCTCCGGGAGAGGTGGCCGTGGTGCCCCGGGGATCCGGGCGCGGCCCAGGGGTCGTAGTTCCGCCAGGGATCGGGCGTGTCGTACTCGACGGGACCGTCGGACCCGACGGGGGCGGTGGCGGGGCCGGCGGGAGGCTGGGGCACGGGGGACACCGGGTCCACGGGCCCTGAGGCTTCCGGTTCCGGTTCCGGTACGTGGGGCAGGGGCACGGCGTCGTCGGGCGCGCCGCCCTGGGCCGGGACGGCGCCCGCGGGGGCCGTCCCGTCGGCCGGGGCGGCCGCCTCGGCGCGGGTGACGGCCGGGACGGCCCGTGTCCGCTCCTCGGGCGCGCCCGGCCCGGCGTCGCTCGCGGTGTTCCGGGAGGCGGCGGGGTGGGGGGAATCCGGTTCCGTGAGGCCGGCCGGCGCGGTGTCCGCGCCGGCGTCCTCGGGCCGGGGTCGACTCCACCGGTTCGCTTTCGTGGGCCTGCCCTCGTTCATGCTCTCCCCACACCTGGCCCGCGGCACAGCGCGCCGACGGCCACCACAGACTGGTCGACTCCGCGTCCGTGATCCCTCCCGCGGACGCGGACCTCCCCGGATTCAACCAGGTTCCCGGGCCGACGCGCAGAGAGCGGTGTCAGTGAGCCTGATGAGGGGTGGGGGACGGGGACGAGGTGGGGGACGGTGTCACGGCGGGGGCGGCGAGCAGACCCGGAGCCGGGGTCGCCGCGGGCGGCTGGACCTCGGTGAGCGGACGTATCAGCGGGGACATCGCGGCGGCACCGGCGACCACCGGTGTCGTCAGCGTGTGCACGGCGTCCTGGCCGCGGCCGTCCGGAGCCGGAACTCCGGGCAGCAGCGGGGCGGACACCCCGGTCGGTGCCACCGGACCGTTGCCGAGCGACCGCTCGCCCTGGGTGAGCGGCGGAGCGGCGGACCGGCGGCGCTGCGACTCGGAAGCCGAGGTCGCTCCCGTGCCCTGGGACCGGGACGGCGTCACGTTGCTCCCGGCGCCGGCTCCTCCGCGCGCGTCCGTGTCCCCGGGCAGACCGGTGGTCACCCCGCCGAGCGCGACGGCCGCGAGCGACACCGCGCCCGCGGCGACGAAGGCGAACCGCAGCCCGCGCGAGGAGGACCGCTCGGCCTCGTGGCGGCTGACGTCATGGATACGGAAGCCGCGCCCCGGAGCGGGGGGCAGCACATCGGCGTGCGGTCCGGCCGGGACGTACCCGAAGGGTTCGCCCCGCATGCCGAAGACCCCGGGCAGTCCGTGCCCCGTGGGGCCGCCGGGCAGTCCGCCGCCGAAGCCGCCTCCGTTCAGCCGCGGGCTGTCGGAGTCGCTTCCCCCGGGGAGTCCCTGGAGGCGGGCGAGGAAGCTTTCGGAGGGCGGCGGCGGGGCCATTTCCGCGAAGACGTTCTTCAGTCGGCGCTGGGCGTCGGCCTCGGCCTTGCACTTCGCGCAGGTGGCGAGGTGGGCCAGGACGCGGTCGCGCGACTCATGACCGAGCTCGCCGTCCACCAGGGCGGAAAGTCGGTCCCCGAGGTGCTGCTCTGCAGGGGTGGGACGGGTTCCACTCACGCGGTCGCGCCTCCTCCCCCCAGCACGGGCACACGGGCCGCGAACGAGCGACGCTCGGCGCGGGCCTCGGGAGACCGGTGTGCCAGGGCCTTGCGCAGCTGGGAGCGGCCGCGGTGGATCCGGGAGCGGACCGTGCCGAGCTTGACGCCCAGGGTCGCGGCGATCTCCTCGTAGGACAGTCCCTCGATGTCGCAGAGGACGACGGCGGCGCGGAACTCGGGCGCGAGGGTGTCCAGCGCCTGCTGGACGTCGGCGTCGAAGTGCGCGTCGTTGAAGACCTGCTGCGGGGAGGGCTCGCGGCTGGGCAGCCGCTCGGCCGCGTCGTCGCCGAGGGCGTCGAAGCGGATGCGCTGCTTGCGTCGCACCATGTCGAGGAAGAGGTTCGTGGTGATGCGGTGGAGCCAGCCCTCGAAGGTGCCGGGCGTGTAGGTCGACAGCGAGCGGAAGACGCGGACGAAGACTTCCTGGGTGAGGTCCTCGGCGTCGTGCTGGTTGCCCGTGAGGCGATAGGCGAGACGGTAGACGCGACCGCTGTGCGTGCTGACGATCTCCTCCCAGGTGGGCGGAGTCCATGCCTGCGGCTCCGCGTCGGTGGTGAACGTCGCGGTCTGCGCCGGGGCAGCAACGGGGAGCTGGTCAGCTTTGTCGGTCACGGATTTCGGCTCACCCGTCGATCTGAGCAGGCGCCGCAGCACTCCTCCCCGATCCACAGGCGCAGCCGCACCTCCCCTGTCGGCTCTGGTGGTGTCCAGTGGAGCCCCTACCATAGCCACCTCGCCCGTTAGCTCCGGATAAGCGGTTTTACGGGAATTTGATACGGGCTCATATGGGCTCGCCGGCGTCCGCCCGCGGCCCCGCTCCGTGTACCGACTCATCGACTTCCCCCCGCTCGGTTCTCCCACCCCTCTAAACGCCCGGTCCCATCCGCAGGTTCCCGGCACCAACGGATACAGTCACGCCCAGGCAACCACGGGGACAGGAGAGGGTCATTACCGGCAACCGGCAGACGAGCTGGGCGGCGTTCGCCGACGCCTTTGTCGCCGAGGACGAGGCGCTGCGATGGGCGCGGGACCGGGCCCACGAGGCGGGCCTGCGCTCGGTGACGCCCGGCACGGGCGCCGCGCTGCGCCTGCTCGCCGCCACCGTGGACGCGAAGGCGGTCGCCGAGATAGGTACCGGGACCGGCGTCTCCGGAATTCATCTTCTGCACGGCATGCGGCCGGACGGGGTACTGACCACCGTCGATCCGGAGCCGGAGCGCCAGCAGTTCGCCCGCCAGGCCTTCCGTGCCGCCGGGTTCGCCAGCAACCGGGCGCGCTTCATCCCGGGCCGGGCGCTGGATGTCCTGCCCCGTCTCGCGGACGCCGGATACGACCTCGTGTTCTGCGACGGTGACCGGCTGGAGAGCCTCGATTACCTCGCTGAATCGTTGCGCCTGTTGCGTCCGGGCGGGCTCGTCGCCTTCGAGGGCGTCTTCGCGGACGGCCGCACCGTGGACTCGGGACCGCAGCCGGTCGAGGTGAGCCGGCTGCGCGAGCTGCTGCGCGCGGTGCGCGAGAGCCAGGAGCTGGTGCCGTCGCTGCTGCCGGTGGGCGACGGCCTGCTGTGCGCGGTCAAGCGCTGATTCCGCCGTCCGGCCCGCCGGCCGGTCCGTGACCCGGTCCACTGCCCGCAGAGTGCCTCCGACCTGGCCTTCCACCTTGCCCGACCCCTGCCGGCCGAGCGGCGCGGCGGTCCCGCAGGCCCGGAAAAACAGCGTCCCCGGCACCATGTGCGGTGCCGGGGAAGCCGAAAGGGGTATGGGTCGCGTTCCGCGTCAGCCGACGACCTTCTTGAGGGCGTCGCCGAGCGCGTCAGCCTCGTCAGGGGTCAGCTCGACGACAAGCCGACCGCCGCCTTCGAGCGGAACGCGCATGACGATGCCCCGCCCCTCCTTGGTCACCTCGAGCGGGCCATCGCCCGTCCGCGGCTTCATGGCCGCCATGCTCGTTCCCCTTCCTGAAACCAGCTCATCGTCGCCGACGGCCCCCTCGGAGGGCACGCACGTCCCCTCATAGGACACACGTCACCGGCATCGAACACATTGCTTCCAGGCCATTATCTCGCATCTCAGGACCCGATGACCAACATCAGTCGGCATCGCTTGCGCAACGCGCTTGAGCAAAACCACCCAATTCGGCGATGTGGCTGCGATACTGCGCCGCCGCAACGACGTCCGCGGCCCAGAATTCTTTGACGCAGGTCACATGGAGGCCCCGCGCCACCGCGAGTGATCTCCGCCATGCTGTCATCGGAGACAGGTCGTACCGGCCGGTACGACGAGCCGCGACCCCGGAAGGGACCCACCATGGCCGACACCGTGCTCTACGAGGTGAGCGACGGACTCGCGACCATCACGCTGAACCGCCCCGAGGCGATGAACGCGATGAACGTCGAGACCAAGGTCGCCTTCCGGGACGCGGCCCGGGCCGCCGCCGCGGACGACGCCGTACGCGCCATCCTGCTGACCGCGGCCGGTGACCGGGCGTTCTGCGTCGGCCAGGACCTCAAGGAGCACATCGGGCTGCTGGCCGCCGACCGGGAGTCGGGGTCGGGCGGGACGATGAGCACCGTGCGCGAGCACTACAACCCCATCGTGCGGGCGCTGACCGGCGCCGCGAAGCCCGTGGTGGCCGGGGTCAACGGTGTCGCGGCCGGGGCCGGGTTCGGTTTCGCGCTCGCCGCCGACTACCGCGTCGTCGCCGACACGGCCGCCTTCAACACGTCCTTCGCCGGAGTCGCGCTGACCGCCGACTCGGGGATCTCCTGGACGCTGCCCCGGGTGATCGGCCCGAGCCGTGCCGCCGATCTGCTGCTCTTCCCGCGCAGCATCAGCGCCCAGGAGGCGTACGAGCTGGGCATCGCGAACCGGCTGGTTCCGGCCGGCGAGGTGCGCGCCGAGGCGGAGAAGGTGGCGCGGGCGCTGGCCGCCGGGCCGACGCTGGCGTACGCCGCGCTGAAGGAGTCCGTCGCCTTCGGGCTCACCCACTCGCTGGAGGAGACCCTGGAGAAGGAGGACGAGCTCCAGGGGCGCGCCGGTGCCTCCGAGGACCACGCCATCGCGGTCCAGGCGTTCGTGAACAAGGAGAAGCCCAAGTACCTGGGGCGCTGACCGTCCGGAGGCGTTCGCCGCGGGCCGCGCGTGGTCCGCGGCGGACACCTGCGCACCCCGGGAGGGGCGGCCCGGTCAGCCGGCGTCGCGCGCCACGCAGTCCGCCAGGTGGTCGTTCACCAGGCCGCACGCCTGCATCAGGGCGTACGCCGTCGTCGGGCCCACGAAGCGGATGCCGCGCTTCTTGAGCGCCTTGGACAGAGCCGTCGACTCGTCGGTGACGGCCGGTACGTCGGAGAGTTTCTCGGGGGCCGGCCGCGAGGCGTGGTCGGGGGCGAAGGACCAGACGAGCTCGTCCAGCTCGCCCGGGGCCCATTCGGCCAGCACGCGCGCGTTGGCGACGGTCGCCCGGATCTTGGCGCCGTTGCGGATGATTCCCGGGTCGGCGAGCAGGCGCTCCTCGTCGGCCTCCGTGAACAGGGCGACCTTGGCGATCTCGAAGTCCGCGAAGGCCGTGCGGAAGCCGGGGCGGCGGCGCAGGATCGTGATCCAGGACAGCCCCGACTGGAACGCCTCCAGGCACAGCCGCTCGTAGAGGGCGTCGTCGCCGCGGACGGGCCGGCCCCACTCCTCGTCGTGATAGGCCACGTAGTCCTCGGTGGACAGCGCCCAGGGACAGCGCAGCGCGCCGTCGGGTCCGGCCAGCGCCCCGCTCACCGCTCGTCCTCGGGGTGCTTGCGCAGCGAGGTGGTGCCGCTCGCCGCGCGGGCGCCGGCGAGCGCGGCCTCCAGGTCGGCGATCCGGGCGTCCCGTTCGCCGATCTCGGCGCCGAGGCGGCCCAGCGCGTCGTCGACGTCCGCCATGCGGTAACCGCGCACGGTGACGGCGAAACGCAGGGCGTCCACGTCGCCCTTGTGCACCGGACGGTCGTACGGCAGCGGATCGCGCAGCCGCTCGGGCTCGGCGTCGGCAAGGGGCGCGCTCTCGCCGCCGCCCACCACGGACAGGGTCACCGCGGCGACCACGACGGCGAGGGCGACGACCAGGAACAAGAACATGAACATCGCTGAGGTCCCCACGCTCCGGGGCCGGCGCGGGTCGCGTCGGCGCGAAAGTACTGGTGCTGACGAAGGCAGTCTGACGGTCGAGGTGTCAGGCTCCGATCGTGCCATGCGAGTGTGACAGCTAAGGTCGCAGGCGGCTTATCGGTGCGACTTACTGGGAGAGGTCACAGGGGATGCTCAGGCTGGGCAGGCGCGAATTCGACGCGCACGAGCCGGTGATCATGGCGATCGTGAACCGGACCCCGGACTCCTTCTACGATCAGGGGGCCACCTTCCGCGACGAGCCCGCGCTCGCGCGCGTGGAGCAGGCGGTGTCCGAGGGCGCCGCCATCATCGACATCGGCGGGGTCAAGGCCGGACCGGGCGAGGAGGTCACCGCCGAGGAGGAGGCACGGCGGACGGTCGGCTTCGTCGCCGAGGTGCGCCGCCGCTTTCCTGACGTGGTCATCAGCGTCGACACCTGGCGCCACGAGGTCGGCGAGGCGGTCTGCGAGGCCGGCGCCGATCTGCTCAACGACGCCTGGGGCGGGGTCGACCCGCGCCTGGCCGAGGTGGCCGCCCGGTACGGGGTGGGGCTCGTGTGCACGCACGCCGGGGAGTCGGAGCCGCGCACGCGCCCGCACCGGATCGCCTACGACGACGTGATGGCCGACATCCTGCGGGTCACACTGGGCCTCGCGGAGCGTGCCGTGGCTCTCGGGGTGCCCCGCGAGTCGGTGCTCATCGATCCGGGACACGACTTCGGGAAGAACACCCGGCACAGTCTGGAGGCGACGCGGCGGCTCGGGGAGATGGTCTCCACCGGGTGGCCGGTTCTCGTCTCCCTCTCCAACAAGGACTTCGTGGGCGAGACGCTCGACAAGCCGGTCAAGGAGCGGGTCCTCGGGACGCTGGCGACGACCGCGGTCTCGGCGTGGCTGGGGGCGCAGGTGTACCGCGTCCACGAGGTCGCGGAGACCCGTCAGGTCCTGGACATGGTCGCGTCGATCGCCGGGCACCGGCCGCCGGCGGTGGCCCGGCGCGGACTGGCCTAGCGGACAGAGCGGGTACGGGGCGGGAGAGCCGTGAAATCGGTCCCTCCCGCCCCGTACGCCGTCTGCTAGCGGCCGGCCTCCTTCGACACCAGGGCCACCGCTTCGTCCACGTCGTCGGTCACGTGGAACAGCATCAGGTCCTTCTCGTTCGCCTTGCCCTGGGCGACGAGGGTGTTCCTGAGCCAGTCCACGAGACCGCCCCAGTACTCCGTGCCGAACAGCACGATGGGGAAGCGGGTGACCTTCTGGGTCTGGACCAGCGTGAGCGCCTCGAAGAGTTCGTCGAGGGTTCCGAGGCCGCCGGGCAGGACCACGAACCCCTGGGCGTACTTGACGAACATCATCTTCCGGACGAAGAAGTACCGGAAGTTCAGGCCGATGTCGACGTACGGGTTCAGTCCCTGCTCGAAGGGAAGCTCGATGCCGAGACCGACGGAGATGCCCTTGGCCTCCAGGGCTCCCTTGTTGGCCGCCTCCATGGCACCCGGTCCACCACCGGTGATCACCGCGAACCCGGCGTCGACCAGGCCGCGGCCGAGGGCGACGCCCGCGTCGTACTCGGGCGAGTCGACCGGGGTCCGCGCCGAGCCGAACACGCTGATCGCTGCCGGGAGTTCGGCCAGCGTGCCGAAGCCTTCGATGAACTCCGACTGGATGCGCAGAACGCGCCAGGGGTCGGTGTGCACCCAGTCCGAGGGTCCGCCCGCGTCCAGCAGCCGCTGGTCCGTGGTGCTCGCCTGAACCTGGGTCCGCCTGCGCAGCACCGGGCCCAGCCGCTGCTCGTCCGGTGGCCGCTTCTTGCCCTCCGGGTTGCCAGTAGCCATGTCCACTCCCTCCGCGTACGGATCTCCCCCGCCCCGGCCGAAACCGGTGCGGGGGAAGGTCGTTCCGCCCCAGGGTAGATCTCCGCTGGTTACGGCGGGGGGACGTGGGAATGTCCGCCGTGAACAGCCGCCGGGTACGGGCCGCGCCTCAGGCGGTCAGCCAGTCGCGCAGCCGCTCCTCACCCGCGAGGATCTTGGCCGTTTCCACTCGCTCGTCCCGCTTGTGCGCCAGGTGCGGATTGCCGGGGCCGTAGTTGACCGCGGGGATGCCGAGCGCGCTGAAGCGGGAGACGTCCGTCCAGCCGTACTTGGGCTGCGGGGTGCCCCCCACCGCCTCGATGAAGGCCGCTGCGGCCGGGTGGGAGAGGCCGGGGAGGGCGGCACCGCTGTGGTCGTCGACGACGAACTCCTCCACACCGCAGTCGGCGAAGACCTCGCGGACGTGCTCGATCGCCTCCTCCTCGGTGCGGTCGGGCGCGTAGCGGAAGTTGACGGTGACGACGCACTCGTCGGGGATGACGTTGCCGGCGACCCCGCCGGAGATGTTCACCGCGTTCAGGCCCTCGCGGTACTCCAGGCCGTCGATCACCGGGTAGCGCGGCTCGTAGGCGGCCAGGACCGCCAGGATCGGGGCGGCCGCGTGGATCGCGTTCGAGCCCATCCAGCTCCGGGCCGAGTGGGCCCGTTCGCCCTTGGTCCTCAGCAGGACCCGCAGCGTGCCCTGGCAGCCGCCCTCGACCTGTCCGTCGGAGGGCTCCAGGAGGACCGCGAAGTCGCCCCGCAGCCACTCGGGGTGGGCCTCGGCCACATGCTTCAGCCCGTTCAGATCGGCCGCGACCTCCTCGTTGTCGTAGAAGACGAAGGTGAGGTCACGGTTGGGCTCGGGGACGGTGGCCGCGATACGGAGCTGGACGGCGACGCCCGACTTCATGTCACAGGTGCCGCAGCCCCACAGCACGCCGTCCTCGTCCAGCCGGGAGGGCACGTTGCCGGCGATCGGCACGGTGTCGATGTGTCCGGCGAGGATCACCCGCTCCGCCCGGCCCAGCTCGGTACGGGCCACGACGTTGTTGCCGTACCGGTCGACCCTGAGATGCGGCAGCGCCCGCAGGGCGGTCTCGACCGCGTCCGCGAGCGGCTTCTCGTCGCCGCTCTCCGAGCGGAAGTCGACCAGCCGCGCGGTGAGCTCGGCAGCGTCCAGGGTGAGGTCAAGCGGGGTGTCGGCCATGACCTCGACCCTAGCGCGCCCCTCCGGGAGGTCCCGAAAGCAGCCGGATGCGGTCGTATCCCCCGCCCGCGCTCACGTTGTCCACAGCCCCACGGTTCGCCCGCGGCGCTCTCCAGTACCTTGTACGCGTGTCTGAGCCGTCCCCCACTCCTGTCCGGCGCCGCGGTCGCCTCCTGCGCTTCGGCGGGGCCCTCGTGGTCCTGCTCGCGGTCGCGGGTTACCTCGGCGTGCAGTACCTCACGGGCGGCGTGGGCGCGCCCCGGTGCAAGGTCGTCTCCGGCAACGGCGACGGCGCGTCGTACGAGTTCACGCCCGAACAGGCGGTGAACGCGGCGACGATCTCGGCGATCGGCACCTCGCGCGGCATGCCCGAGCGGGCGGTGGCCATCGCTCTCGCGACGGCGCTCCAGGAATCGGGACTGCGCAACATCCGGCACGGCGACCGGGACTCCCTCGGTCTGTTCCAGCAGCGCCCGTCGCAGGGCTGGGGCACGACGAAACAGATCATGGACCCGACGTACTCGGCGGGCATCTTCTACGAGCACCTGGCCAAGGTGCCCGGCTACTCGCGGCTGCCGCTCACCGTCGCCGCGCAGCGGGTGCAGCACAGCGGCTTCCCGCAGGCGTACGCGAAGCACGAGCCGGACGCCACGCTGCTCGCCGCCGCCCTGACCGGCCGCGCGGCGGCCACGCTGACCTGCCAGGGGCGCCCGGCCGCGACCCCCGCGGGCGGCCCGGCGCCGGTGCGTACCGCGCTCGCCCGGGACTTCGGGCGCGATGTGCTCCAGGAGGCCGGCGCCACCGTGGCCGCCGAGGGTTCCTCCGCTTCGTCGGCACCGGCCTCCTCGGCTTCACCGGCTTCCCCGGCTTCCCCGGGCGCCGCGGACTCCACGGCCTCCCCCGCCGCCACGGGGGTCACCGGCCGGACCGTGACCGTCCCCGTGCGCGAGGGGTCCGACAGCGGGTCGGGGACGGTCCGCCGCGGCTGGGAGCTGGCGCACTGGGCCGTGGCCAACTCCTCGGCCCTGCACATCGACCGGGTGTCGTACGCGGGGCGCGAATGGACCGCGGGGACCTCGGAGGGGTCGTGGCACACGGCCGACGACAAGAGCGGGCCGGGGCCGGGGGAGGCCTCGGAGGAGGTCCGGATCGTCACCGGGCAGTAGTACGGGACCTCACCCCTGGGGAGGACCCTGTCCCGGCGGGCCGGTGATGTGCGCGTGCTTTCGGGCGCTCACCCCCCGTCGGTGAAATCCCTTGGGAACAAGGGGCCCTGGGGGTTCCAGCGGTGGTGCGGCCGGGCATCGTTTGCCCGTTTTTATCCACAACCGATAATGCGACGCATTGCCAACTCTTTGCGTCGGGCCACCGCAACCTTCGCGGACTTCGAGCGGTAGTCACTGCGTCCGAGCCCGGAACGATCACCTCAGCCGATCGCCGTCCGGGAACGCGGTCCGCCGGCAGCCGGCCGGCCGACCGCCGGGCAGAACAGGACACTTCCCCGTTCTCTTCCGTCTAAGGAGCACCATGTCCCTCCCCCTGACCCGCCGGATCGCCCGTGTCGTGCTGCTCGTAGCGGCCGGAGCGGCGCCCGTGGTCGGCGCGGCCGGCTCCGCCTGCGCGGCGCCCGGCCTGCCGGCCGCACCCGCCCTCGGCGGGCTGACCGCCCTGGACGGCGCGAACGTCGGCCACACGCTCGGCGGAGCGACGCAGAACGTCCCCGCGATCGCCGGCACGTCCGGCGGCGCCGCGGTCGAGAAGGCCCTGCCGTCCGCGGCCAGGACCGGCGCCAAGGCCGCCAAGAAGGCCGCGCCCGCCGTGCAGAAGATGGCCGGGAGCGCGGCCGGCCAGGCCGGGGGCCTCGTCGGTGACACCGCGGAGACGGCTTCCGGCGGCCTGCCGACGAACGCCGTGACCACGGGCGGCGTACCGACCGGACAGCTTCCGGTGAGGGGCCTGCCGGTGGGCTAGGGCCTGGAGTCGGTCAGGGCCTGGCGTCGGGCCACGGCCTGGCGTCGGGATCGTTCCGTACGGCGACGGGGGTCCGGGGAAGCGAGTTCCCCGGACCCCCGTCGCCGTAGCCGTAGCCGTACGGCCCTACCAGGGCCTGTCGGACAGGCCCTGGCGCAGGCGTTCCACCGCGGCCGCCACACGCTCGTCCGAGGCGGTGAGGGCCACGCGGACGAACTTCTCGCCCGCCTCGCCGTAGAAGTCGCCGGGGGCCACCAGGATGCCCAGGTCGGCCAGGTGGGCCACCGTGGACCAGCAGGACTCGTCCCGGGTGGCCCAGAGGTAGAGGCTCGCCTCGCTGTGCTCGATGCGGAATCCGTGGTCCAGGAGGGCGTCGCGCAGGGCGGTGCGGCGGGCCGCGTAGCGCTCGCGCTGTTCGTGGACGTGCGTGTCGTCCGAGAGCGCGGCGACCACGGCGGCCTGGGTCGGCGCGGAGGTCATCATGCCGCCGTGCTTGCGGATCGCGAGGAGTTCGCCGAGCACGGCGGGGTCGCCCGCGAGGAACGCGGCGCGGTAACCGGCCAGGTTCGAGCGCTTGGACAGCGAGTGGACCGAGACGATCCCCTCGTAGGAGCCGCCGCACACCTCGGGGTGCAGGACCGAGACCGGGTCGGCCTCCCAGCCCAGCTCGATGTAGCACTCGTCGGAGAAGACGAGGACGCCGTGCTCGCGGGCCCAGGCGACGATCCGGGTGAGGTCACCGGCGGACAGGACCTTGCCGGTCGGGTTCGACGGGGAGTTCAGCCACAGCAGCCTCAGGCCCGCCGGGTCCAGCTCCGTCGGGTCGTCGTAGACCACGTGCTCCGCCCGCGCGAGCCGCGCGCCGACCTCGTACGTCGGGTACGCGAGGCGGGGGTACGCGACCTTGTCGCCGGGGCCGAGACCGAGCTGGGTCGGCAGCCAGGCGACCAGTTCCTTGGAGCCGACGATCGGCAGGACGTGCCGGTGGGTGACGTCCCGCGCGCCGAGCCGTCGCTCCACCCAGCCCGTGAGCGCGTCCCGCAGCTCGGGCGTGCCCCACACCGTCGGATAGCCGGGCGAGTCCGCGGCCGCGACCAGAGCCTTCTGGATCAGCTCGGGCACCGGGTCGACCGGGGTGCCGACGGACAGGTCGACGATGCCGCCCGGGTGAGCTGCGGCGGTCGCCTTGTAGGGCTCCAGCTTGTCCCAGGGGAAGACGGGAAGCCGGTCGGAGACTGCGGACACGGGATCAGGCTCACTTTCTCGTACGTACGGCCGGTACACGCGGGTACGGGCTGCCGCGCGGGCGCCGCGCGGGCCGGCGGCGCAAACGCCTCGGCCCCGTACGGCGACCGGAACGATCAGGCCGTACGGGACCGAGGCGGCGCTCGTCCAGCTGCCGCCGGGAGGGCACCCGGCGGACCGCTTACTGGTTCTGCGGCGGCAGCGCTGCGATGAAGGCGTGGTCGCGTTCGATCAGACCGAGCTTGCTGGCGCCGCCGGGCGAGCCGAGCTCGTCGAAGAACTCGACGTTCGCCTTGTAGTAGTCCTTCCACTCCTCCGGAGTGTCGTCCTCGTAGAAGATCGCCTCGACCGGGCACACCGGCTCACAGGCTCCACAGTCGACGCATTCGTCCGGGTGGATGTACAAGGACCGCGAGCCCTCGTAGATGCAGTCGACCGGGCACTCCTCGATGCACGCCTTGTCCTTGACGTCGACACAAGGCTGCGCGATGACGTAGGTCACGCTGTCGTTCCTCCTCGATAGGGCGCTGGCGGGCCTGTCGTAGGCTCCGCCGCCTGGCGCGCGGGAGCGCGGCGTAGTCGATGCCCGCCCCTAGTATCTCCGTTCTTGGGTCCGATCCGAACAGGAGGGGTGAACTGACCTGTGGAATTCTCTGCCGCCGGCCGCCTGGAGGTCCGCGTCACCGCTGCTGACGTGGGCAAACGTGTCTCGGTTCGACGCCTGACCGACGATGGAGACACGGTGGAGAAGTTCACCGATACGGTCGGTGTTCTCACATCATGGGACGACGGTGTGCTGCTGATCACACGGCGGACCGGGGAACGTGTCCGGATCGCGGAGTCCTCCCTGGTCGCGGCCAAGGTCGTGCCGTCCGCCCCGGCACGGCGGCGCGGCCCCGCGGCGTCCTACGAGGAGCTGGCGCGCGTCGCCGCGCGGGCCTGGCCGCCGGTGGAGAGCGAGCGGCTCGGCGGCTGGGAGCTGCGGGCGGCCGGCGGGTTCACCCGGCGCGCCAACTCCGTGCTGCCGCTGGCCGACCCGGGCGTGCCGCTCGACCGGGCGCTCGCGTACGTACGGGACTGGTACGCGGCCCGTGACCTGCCCGCCTTCGTCCAGACCGCCACCGGCGCCGAGGGCACCCAGGAGCTGCTGTGCGCGGAGCTGGAGGCGCGCGGCTGGACCCGTGAGGTGACCGCCGAGCTGTGGACCGGCCCGCTCGCGCCGGTCGCGGACCGGGAGGCGCCCGGGGTGACGCTCTCCCGCACGGCCGACGAGGCGTGGCTTCGCCGCTACCAGCGCAAGGGCGTCGCCGACGTGGCCCTGAAGGTGCTGGGCGGCGGCCCCTCGGTGTGGTTCGCGACGGTGCCCGGCGCGGGGGACGCGGCTCCGGCGGCGATCGGACGGTGCGTGGTGGACGGGCGCTGGGCCGGCTTCGCCGCCGTGGAGGTCGCTCCGGACCAGCGCCGCCGCGGCCTGGCCACCGCCGTCATGGCCGCGCTGGCCGGCCGGGCCCTGGAGGAGGGTGCCTCGGCGGCCTGGCTCCAGGTGGAGGCCGACAACACCGGGGCGCGGGAGCTGTACGCCCGGATGGGCTTCGGCCCGCATCACGCGTACCACCACTACCGGTGGGTGTCCTCCCCCGTCACGGACGCCGGGCCGGACACGGGCACGGCGCCCGCCCCCGCGGCCGACGCCCCCGCGGCCGACGCCCCGGCGGTGGGCGGCACGGCGGCGGGCGGCACGGCGGACCGTGTGTCCGGCGACGCCGGTCCGGGTGCCGAGCCGTATCGATCGACGTGACGGGGCACGAACCGGCTATGCGTTCCCCCCAGCCACCGCGGCCGGAACGAGCCGACGAGGTACGGCGGCGGTTCGCCGACGAGGCGCGGGCCGAGCGGCCCGATCTGGCCGAGCTGTGTCTGCTGGTGGGCGCCGCGGCCGACGGGACACTGGACGACGCCGGGATGGACGCGGCGCAGATCCTGCTGGACGAGCTGGCGGGCCGGCTGCCCTTCCGTCCGGGCGGCCCCCGGTCCTGGGCCACCACCCTCGCCGACCTCCTCGGCGGGCGCCTGGGGTACCGGGGCTCACCGGGCGACTACCAGCGGCTGGAGTCCTCCCTGCTGCACGCGGTGCTGCGCCGGCGGCGCGGGCTGCCCATCCTGCTCTCGGTGGTGTGGATGGAGGTCGCGCGGCGGGCCGGGGCGCCGGTCTACGGGGTCGCGCTGCCCGGTCACTTCGTGGTGGGCTTCGGACCGCCCGAGGAGCAGGTGCTCGCCGACCCCTTCGACGGCGGGCGCGTCCTGACCGGCTCCGACGCGCAGCTCCTCGTCGCGGGCGCGACCGGCGCCCCGCTCGAACCGTCGATGCTCGCCCCCGCCGACCCGCTCGACGTCGTCCTGCGCGTCCTGAACAACATCCGGGCCTGGGCCGCCGCCCGGCCCGAACGCTCCGACGTGGCCCTGTGGTCGGTGGAGCTGTCCCTGCTGCTGCCCTCGCACCCGGCGCGGCTGCGCTACGAGCGGGCCCAACTCCTGGTCCAGCGGGGAGACTTCCTGACCGGGGCCGCCGAACTCGACGCCTACGCGGACGTGGTGGCGGCGGTCGACGAACCGGCCGCGTCCCGGGTCCGCCAACAGGCCCACGCGGCACGGGCGATGCTCAACTGAGGCATCCGCGGGCCGTACAGCTCACAGCCAGCCCTTCTCCCGTGCGATCCGTACCGCCTCCGCCCGGTTGCGTACCGCGAGTTTCTGGATCGCGGTCGAGAGGTAGTTGCGGACCGTGCCCTGGGAGAGGTGGAGGGCCTTGGCCAGTTCGGCGTTGGTGGAGCCGTCGGCGGCGGCGCGGAGGACCTCGCGTTCGCGGTCGGTCAGGGGGTTGGCGCCCTCGGCGAGCGCGGCCGCCGCCAGGGTGGGGTCGATGACCCGCTCGCCGGCCAGCACCTTGCGTACGGCCGCGGCGAGTTGGGCGGCCGGGGCGTCCTTGACCAGGAAGGCGTCGGCGCCGGACTCCATGGCGCTGCGCAGATATCCGGGGCGGCCGAAGGTGGTGAGGACGATCAGCTTGATGCCCGGGAGCTCCTTGTGGACCTCGGCCGCCGCCTCTATGCCGGTCATGCCCGGCATCTCGATGTCGAGGAGCGCCACGTCCACGTCGTGGGCGCGGGCCGCCGCCAGGACCTCGTCGCCGCGGGCCACCTGGGCGACCACCTCGATGTCCGGCTCCAGTCCCAGCAGGGCGGCCAGCGCTTCGCGGACCATCGACTGGTCCTCGGCGAGCAGGACCTTGATCGTGCGGCTCATGCACCGGATCCTACGGGGTCCTCCGACGCGCCCACAGAGGCCCGGCTGCCCTCCAGAGGCGCCCGTGCCACCAGCCGGAATCCGTGCCGGACCCGGCCCGCCTCCAGCGATCCGCCCGCCTTCTCCAGGCGTTCGGTCAGTCCCGTCAGACCGTTGCCGGGAGCGGTGGCGGAGGAGCCGCCCGAGCCGTCGTCCTCCACCGAGAGTTCGAGCACGGGACCGTCCAGGGTCTGGCGCCGGACGAGTTCCACGGTGCAGCGCCGGGCGCCGCTGTGCCGTACGACGTTGGTGACCGCCTCGCGCAGCGCCCAGGCCAGCGCGGACTCGGTCTCCTCGGGAACTCCGTCGAGGGCGGGTTCGGCCGGAAGGTCGGCGACCACGTCGGCGGCGGTCAACGCGACCTGGGCACCGGCGAGTTCACCGGCCAGCCGGGGCCGACGGTAGCCGGTGACCGCCTCGCGCACGTCGACCAGGGCCTGGCGGCTGACCTGTTCGATGTCGGCGACCTGCTGGGCCGCCTTGTCGGGGTGGTCGGGGAGCATCCGCCCGGCGAGTTCGCTCTTCAGCGTGATCAGCGAGAGCGAGTGGCCGAGCAGGTCGTGCAGGTCCCGGGCGAGCCGCAGCCGCTCCTCGTTCGCGGCGAGCTGGGCGACGGTGGCCCGTGCCTTGCGCAGCTCGATCGTCGTGCGCACGAGCTGCCGTACACCGGTCATGGCGAAGCCGATCAGCACGACGAGCAGGACCAGGTTGCGCGCGTCCTCCTCGCCGCCGTGCAGGCCGACCAGGAGCATCACGACGGCGGTCAGCGGGATCGTCCAGTAGGAGACGCGCACCGGGAGCGTCGTCCCGCAGGCGACCGAGACGTACACGAACAGGCCGAGCCAGGGCGCGCCGAGCGTCAGGCACAGGACGACGGCCAGCGCGCCGAGCGCGAGCACCATGAGCGTGACGGCCAGGGTGCCCGTGAAGGCCTTGCCCATGTGCCGGAAGACCAGCGTCAGATAGACGGCGACGAAGGCCGCGAGGCCCACCCAGCCGGCCGCGGTGGCCGCGGGTGTGTGGGCGCCGGAGGCGAGGTCGTGGACCGGTGAGCCGAGGAACACCAGCCAGATGACGATCCACACCGACTTGCGCAGGGCCTCGCGGAGGTTGCGCGGGGACTCCCCCATCCTCACGATCCGGTCCGTGCGGGCTCCGTCGGGCAGCGGGTCTTCCGTCATGGCGTTCACGCCTTCAGCGTGTCCTTCCGGTACAGCCAGGCCGCGCCGCCCGCGAAGAGGACGAAGGAGACGGCGAGGATGGCGATGTCCTTCGCGTGCGGGGCGTTCCCCAGTTCGATGGCCTGCCCCAGGGCAGCGTACGCGTGGGTGGGGAGCCATTTGGCTATGTTCTGGAGCCAGTCGGGGAAGGTCGTCGTGGGCATCCACAGGCCGCCGAGCATCGACAGACCGAAGTAGACGATCATCGTGATCGGCCGGACCGCGTCCCCGCTGGCGAGGTAGCCGATGGCGACGCCGAGCGCGGCGAAGACCAGGCTGCCGGCCCAGATCACGCCGGTGAGCGCGAACCACTGCCAGGTGTCCAGGCGTACGTCCTTCACCGCCGCGGCGACCACGAAGACGATCACGATCGACGGCAGGCTGATCACGGCGGCGCCGGCCGTCTTGGCGAACACGTAGCCGCGGCCGGGCAGCGGGGTGAGCCGCAGCTGCCGTACCCAGCCGCTCTCCCGCTCCTTGGCGATGCGCTCGCTGTTGCCCATGAGGACGGCGGTCAGGGCGCCGAAGGAGGCCATGGAGACCATGAAGAAGGTCGGCAGGGTCAGGCCGGTGCCTTCCACCTTCGTGGTGCTGTCGGCGCTGCCCGCGATCAGCAGGAACAGGGCCGAGGGGTAGATGACCGAGAAGAACAGGAACTTGCGGTTGCGCAGGGCGCGGGTGATCTCCAGCTTGATGAGACTGTTCACTTGGACGCGGCCTCCTCGGCGACGGTGCGGGCGGCGTCCTCGGCCGCTCCGCGGGTGGCCTCCTCGGCCTCGGTGATGGCGACGAATGCCTGCTCCAGACCGAGCCCGGCGACTTCGAGGTTGCGGGGGTAGACGCCGAGCCCGTACAGCGCGTGGACGGTGGCGTCCGCGTCGGAGGACTGGATGCGGACGGTCTGCCCGGACCTCGCGGCGGAGCCGCTTTTGGACACCGTGACCGAGGTGAGGAAGGGCAGCGCGCGCAGCGGGGCCTCGTCGATCACTCCCTCCAGGTCGAAGGAGACGCGGCGTGCTCCGGCCCTGGCCTTGATCTCGGCGGCGGTGCCGTCGGCCAGCAGCCGTCCGCGGTGCAGGACGAGCACGCGGTCCGCGATGGCGTCGGCCTCCTCCAGGTAGTGCGTGGCGAACAGGACCGTACGGCCCCGGTCTGCCTGCTCGCGCATGGTGGCCCAGAAGGCCTGCCGGGCGGAGACGTCCATGCCGGTGGTGGGCTCGTCGAGGACGATCAGGTCGCTGTCGCCGGCCGTGGCGAGGGCGAAGCGGACGCGCTGCGCCTGTCCTCCGGAGAGCTTGTTGACCTTGCGGTCGGCGATCTGGGTGATGCCCGCCCGGGCGAGGACCTCGCTCGCGCGGTACGGCCTCGGGTGCAGGTCGCAGGCGAGCTTGACCAGTTCACCGACGGTGACCTCGTCCATCAGGCCGCCGCTCTGGAGCATGGCGCCCACCCGGCCGGCGACGATCGCCTCGCGCGGGCCGGTGCCGAACACCCGGACCGTGCCGCTGTCGGCGTTCTTGAGGCCGAGCAGCAGTTCCAGCGTGGTCGACTTGCCCGCGCCGTTGGGGCCCAGCAGGGCGACGGTCTCGCCCGGGTGGAGTTCGAGTGTCAGCCCGTCCACGGCCCGGACGGTCCCGTAGCTCTTGGTCACCGATTCGAACCGGACCACCGACGGGGTGGTGGTCGCCGCAGTCGTTGTCATGCCGTCCATCGTGGTGGAGGGCGGGGTGCGCGCGGCAGTGTGGTGTGTCCTGGACGGCGGATGACAGATGTCATGCGACGGCCCGAACCACTGTCACGCCGGCCGCCCCGGACGGGACCGGGCGGGCCGCCCAGGACGACTGTCGTGGTCGGCGGCCGCGGACGGCTCTCGGGTCGGCCGCCCCGGACGACGCGAGGGCGCCCGGCCGGTGGAGTTCCGGTCGGGCGCCCTCTGCACGCCTGCTACACCCGTCAGCTGGGGTTGGTGGAGATGGTGATGACGCGGGCGGCGGCCGTCTTCCCGACGAGCGCCCTGCCGACGGCCGAGGCCACGTCCTGCGGGGTCACGGCCTTCTGGCTGCCGTCGCCCCTGGTGATCGTCACACCGTCGAAGGCGTGGCCGTACAGCTCCTCGAGCGCCTTGAGGTCGTAGTGCTCGACGAGCTTGCCCTGGACCGGCCGGACGCTCAGGAACTTCCAGATGGACTTCTGCGGGCTGAAGGAGACGGTGTGGGCCGCGTCCGTCTGGACGGTGATGTTCGCGGACATGGCGACGTTCGCGAACGTCGACATCTTCCGGTCCACCTCGGCCTTGCTGACCGTCGGCTGACGGGTCGTGGTGGCGACCTTCACCGGCGTGGCCGTGCCGCTCTCCACCTGGGCGCGGTACGCGTCCTGGACGGCCTGGAGCGAGGGTCCGACGTCGATGCCCCTGCCGGCCTTGCCGTAGACCGGGACGGCCTTGCCGGCCTGGAACTTGATCGTGCCGTCGCTCGCCGAACCCGAGCCGCTCGCGGCGCGCTCCAGAGCGGCCTGGAGCTTCTCCTTGTCGACGGGCATCACGGGCTCCACCACGCGTCCCTGGCCGAACAGCGAGCCGATCACCGAGATCGGGTTGTAGTCGCTGCCCGCGGCGGCGCGGACGGTGGCCTGGCTGTCCAGCTGGAGTCCGGCCTGGTCGGGCTTGAGCCGGACCGTGTCGCCGTCGACGGACAGCGTGAGCGGCTTGGTGGTCCGCGGGCCGAGGGCGTCGTCGAGCTTCTGGACGGCGTCGTCGCGGGTGCCGCCGCCGATGTCGACGCCGAGCACCGTGGTGCCCTTGGGCACGTCCGAGTGGTTCATGAGCAGGCCGGCTCCGTAGGCGCCGCCGGCGAGGACCACGACCAGGGCCACGAGGAGGGCCGGCTTGTTGCGGCCCTTCTTCTTCGCCGGCTTCGACGGGGCGGACGGCTGACGGACCGGCTCGGGGAGCTTCGGCGGGGTGTACGCGCGGGGGCCGTTGTCGGGCTCCCCGTCGTACGCGAAGTTCTGGCTGGGCGACACGACGGGCATACCGCTGGTCAGGGTGTGCCCGGAGACGTTCTCCGCGGGGGCGCCGTAGGCACCGGGTCCCGGGTCGGGTGCCGGCTTCTGCGGGGTGAGGATCGCGGTGTCGTCGCTGAGACCGCCGCTCAGGCCGCCGCCGGTGTACCCCGTGCCCGTGTTCCGGTTGCCGGGGGCCGGACCGGACCGCGCGGCCAGGCTGCCGGGGGCCGCGCCCGCACCGCCCGGAGGGCGCAGCGGGCCGTCGCCGGTGGCGGGACCGCCGGTCGGACCGGACGGGCCGCCACGGCCCGAGCGGCCGGGCTCGGAGAAGTACGGCAGGTCGTCGCGGCGCGGTTCGCCGGACCCCGCGGACGCGCCGGGCGTTCCGGACCCGCCGGGCGAGCCGATGGCCGGGAAGGAGCCGGTGTCGCGCAGCGCCCCGGAGACGTCGAAGGAGCCCGTGCCGCCGCCGTGACCGGGGGCCACGGGTCCGGCGCCGGTGGCCCCGGGGAGCGCGGCACCGTTCGCACCGCCGGGCCGGACGCCACCGGTGATGCCCAGGGGACCGGCGCCGGTGGACGGCGCCGGACGTCCCGCGCCCGAAGGGCCCGCGGAGGGCGCGGCGCCGGCGGGAGCCGAACCGCCCGGCAGGCCCGCACCGTTGGCCGAGCCGCCGCCCGTCGCGCCCTTGGGGGGCGCGCCGGCCTTGCGGGGCGCGAACCACTCGCTCGTCTTCTCCTCGGCCGGCGCGGGCTGGTCCACGGGCGCGGGGGCGGACGGGGCGGGGGTGGTGGCCGCCGTCGCGGGGGCGCCCGCGGGCGAACTCGTGCCCTGCGGCGCCGGTGTACCGGTTCCCGCGCCGTCGCCGCCCTCGGGCGAGGCGTCGGCGACGGGTGTGCGCACGACCACGGGCGGGATGGGCCGCGATCCGGGGATGTTGATCCGGATCCGTGTCGTCAGGGTTGTCTCGGTCTTGCGCTCCTCCGTCGGCTTGCCGGCGGCCGAACGGCCCGCGTCGGCACCGTTCTCGGAAGCCGCGGGCGTGCCGTACGGCGGCGTCCCCGACGGGTACGCGGCTCCACCGCGCCCGTTGGGCCCGGAGGACGAACTGTCAGTTTCACGACTCAAGGCAGGTTCTCCCGGTTGGCTCCGCCGCCCGTTTACTCGACCTCATCTCGGGCAGCTCGGCGGCGCGCACCACCATACTGGCCATGTCCGGCCCGCAAACCTCGCCCGGTGAGGAATCTCGCACGGGACCCGCACGGGACCGATACGGCGAACCGGTACGTCACTTGCCAACTCGGGCACGGGAAAGGCCTGGTTGCCGCCCCTGCCCGAGAGTGGCACACATCACAGCCAGGGCCATGCCTCCGAGCAGGAAGAGATACGAGACGACCCCCGCGCCGAAGAGGAAGTCCCCTTCCGGACGGCTGGCGGTGAGCAGGACGACGGCGACCATCCAGCCCGCCGCGGGGGCGACGGCTCCGGCCCGGGAGCCCGCCGCGCGCGCGCCGCCCAGGAAGAGTCCGGCGGCGCCCGCCAGGGCGAGCAGCAGCCCGAACGGGAACCAGCCCGGCTGCACCAGCGCCCCGGCGACGCCCACCACGGCACCGAGCAGAAAAAGCCCCAGATAGGCGGCGATCCGCCCGCCCGAGGGCCGTGTCAGCGGCTGGGCGAGCATGCTCGCCCCGCCGCGCTGTCCGTTCACGCTCATCGCGGATCCGTCCCTCGCCGGGTCGTCGTGGTCCTCGTCGTGCCCAGGCCGGTCACAGCTCGCTCCCCGGGGCGGTGCCGGTCCCCTCGAAGAGGTCCCTCTCGCGCGCCGCGGGCCGCGGGGCGCCGGCCAGTTCGTAGTACTCGGTGGTGAAGAGCGGCTGGGCCAGCTCGTTCGAGAGGACGAACCAGGGCCCGTCCACGGTGATCTGGGTGGCGTGCGCCCGCATCGCGGCGGCCTTGGCGGCGGCGTACGCGGAGCCGTCGATCTCGGTGGTGACGGTCGCCTCGTCGACCACGCCGGGCACGTCGTCGACGGCCGCCGTCCGGTCGAACGGCAGCTCGGGCAGGGCTTCCCGCAGGCGGGCGAACGCCTCCTCGGCCACCGGGCGCGGCACCCGGTTCCAGTAGGTCTTGGCGATCCGCCACGCGCCGCCGAGGTCGGGCCGGTGGGCGGGCTCCGCGGCCAGCTCGGCGGCACGCACGGCCACGCGATGGGCCTGGATGTGGTCGGGGTGCCCGTAGCCCCCGTCGGGGTCATAGGTCACGAGCACCTGGGGACGCACCTCGCGGATCACCTCCACGAGGTGGTCGGCGGCCTCGTCGACCTCCGCGGCCCAGAAGGCGCCGGGGCGGTGGTTCTGCTCGGCGCCCATCATCCCGGAGTCGCGGAACCGCCCGGCGCCGCCCAGGAAGCGGTGGTCGGCGACGCCCAGCTCCTTCATGGCGGCGCTCAGCTCACCGGTCCGGTAGGGGCCGAGTCCGCCCTCGCGGTCGGGGGCGAGATGGGCGAGTTCGGGCGGGATGACCTCGCCCTCCTCGCCGAGGGTGCAGGTCACCAGCGTCACCTGGGCGCCCTCGGCCGCGTAGCGGGCCATGGTCGCGCCGTTGTTGATCGACTCGTCGTCCGGGTGCGCGTGCACCAGGAGCAGACGCCGGTCGGGCAGTTCCGTCATGGGGCCAGCCTACGAGGCGCCGGTCCCCCGCCGGGCCGCCCGGAGGCCGTCCGCCGGGCCGCCTGCCGGACCTGGTCGCGCCGACCCGGACCGGCGGCCGCCGTGTGGCCCCGGAGGCCGCAGGACCGGCGTTCGGCGGCGCGGACGGACCGGTCCGTTTCGCGGAGGCCGGACGGGGAAGACGGGGAGCGCGGCCGGACGCTCCCCCCGCCCCACGGTCCCGGCGCGGATCAGAACTTGATGCTTCCGATCATGCCCGCGATGTTGGTGGTCAGATCGCTGATCGTGGGCGCGATGGTCGAGGAGGCGAGATAGAAGCCGAGCAGCATGCAGACGACCGCGTGCCCGCCTTTCAGTCCTGACTTCTTGATCAGAAGAAAGACGATGATCGCCAGCAGCACCACCGCCGAAATCGAGAGTGCCACGGCGGCTCACCTCCAAAGTTCCCAGGGACTTGGGGTCCGGTACGGGTTCGGACACGAGGGTCGGTCCAGCCTGACAGCGGCCAGCAGGTTCCTACCCACACAGCGCTAGTGATCATAACTATCCGTACGCGCGCATCGATCGGCGCACGGCCGCACAAGGGGGCGCATGGCCAATATGGTCGAGTCATGACGAACGAGCCTCTCTCCTTCCCGCGCCGGTACGCCCGCACCCAGCGGTTCACCTCCGGCGCGCCGCGCGCGTTCACCGTGTCCTCCGACGGTTCCCGCGTGGTGTTCCTGCGCTCCCCCTCCGGCACGGAGCGGGCGAACCAACTGTGGGTCCTCGACGTGCCGGAGGGCGGTGAGCGGGTGGTGGCCGACCCCGCGGCCCTGCTCGGCGGGGCGGTCGAGCACCTCTCCCCGGAGGAGCGGGCGCGTCGCGAGCGCAGCCGCGAGGGCGGCGCGGGCATCGTCGGGTACGCCACCGACGCAGCCGCCGAGTTGGCCTGTTTCACCTTGTCAGGGCGGCTGTTCACGGCCGAGCTGCGGGCCGGCACGACGCGCGAACTCCCGGTCCCCGGGCCGGTGATCGACCCGCGGCCCTCTCCGGACGGCACGCTCGTGGCGTACGTGTCCGGGGACGCGCTGCGGGTCGTCGGGGCCGAGGGCGAGGGCGACCGGGCCCTCGCGGAGCCGGAGCCGGCCACGGGCCCCGGCACGGTTTCCTATGGACTGGCCGAGTTCATCGCGGCCGAGGAGATGGGGCGTTCGCGCGGCTTCTGGTGGTCGCCCGAAGGGGACCGGCTGCTCGTCGCGCGGGTCGACGACACGCCCGTACAGCGCTGGTGGATCTCCGATCCGGCGCACCCGGAAACCGATCCGCAGCGGGTCGCCTATCCGGTGGCGGGCAGCGACAACGCCGAGGTGCGGCTCTTCGTGTTCGGGCTCGACGGGGTACGCACCGAGGTCTCCTGGGACCGGTCCCGCTACCCGTATCTGGCACATGCGCACTGGTCAGCCGCCGGTGCGCCGCTGCTCCTGGTGCAGGCGAGGGACCAGCGGAGCCAGCTCTTCCTGGCCGTGGACCCGGACACCGGGGCGACCCGGATGGTGCACGCGGATGAAGATCCAACTTGGCTGGATCTTTTCCCCGGAGTGCCGTGCTGGAGCCCCGGCGGACAGCTCGTGCGGATCGCCGACGAAGGCGGCGCGCGGGTCCTGGCCTTCGGCGAACGTCCGCTGACCGGAGCCCAGTTGCATGTCCGGGCGGTGCTCGACGTCTCGGCCGACGACATCCTGGTCGCGGCCTCGGCGGGCGAGGGTGCGAGTTCACCCGAAACGGGTGAAGTACATGTGTACCGGGTGAACGAACTCGGCCTGGAGCGCGTCTCGCAGGAGCCCGGCGTGCACTCGGCCGTGCGCGCCGGGGGCGTGACCGTCCTCGTGTCGTCGGTGCTCGACCAGCCGGGCACCCAGGTGCAGGTGCTGCGCGAGGGGAAGCGCCACGCGACCATCCCCTCTCATGCGGAAGATCCGGGTTTGTCCCCGCGCGTGACACTCACACAGGGGGGCGCACGGAAAATCCCATGCGCCGTGCTTATGCCTACCAACTACGACGGCGACAATCCCCTACCGGTCCTGCTGGACCCCTACGGCGGTCCGCACGGCCCCCGGGTGCTGGCCGCGCACAACGCCCACCTCACCTCGCAGTGGTTCGCCGACCAGGGCTTCGCGGTCGTCGTCGCCGACGGCCGCGGCACGCCGGGGCGCTCCCCCGCCTGGGAGAAGGCGATCCGCGACGACCTGACGCTCTCCCTCGACGACCAGGTGGAGGCGCTGCACGGACTGGCCGATCGGTTCCCGCTCGATCTGTCCCGGGTGGCGATCCGCGGCTGGTCGTACGGCGGCTGGCTCGCGGGACTCGCCGTGCTGCGCCGCCCCGACGTCTTCCACGCGGGCATCGCGGGCGCCCCGGTCACGGACTGGCGGCTGTACGACACGCACTACACGGAGCGCTACCTCGGCGACCCGGCGACGAACCCGGCGGCGTACGCGAAGAGTTCACTGGTCACCGACGAGGGACTCGCCGCGCCCGCCGGGACGCACCGGCCGCTGATGATCGTGCACGGCCTCGCGGACGACAACGTGGTGGTGGCGCACGCGCTGCGGCTCTCCTCGGCGCTGCTGGCCGCCGGCCGCCCGCACGAGGTGCTGCCGCTGTCGGGGGTCACGCACATGACCCCGCAGGAACAGGTCGCCGAGAACCTGCTGCTCCTCCAGGTGGACTTCCTCAAGCGCTCCCTCGGAATGGACTGACCCGCCGGAAAAGCAACGAGCCGGGGTGACATGGCGACACCCCGGCTCGTTCACGGCACCCGCACGGCCGTACGGTGTTCACCATGCCGCGTCCGTATATCGGTACCGCTTCCGTCAAGTTGCCTGCGTGTTAACGAAGTTCGCTCACATTTGTGGCGTTATGCCGGTCCACCGGACGGCTCCTCCGGAGGCACGACCCGCTTCTCCTCCGCGAAGTGACAGGCCGAGTCGTGGGCGGCCGGACCCTCGACGAGCCGGAACTCGGCCGGCACCGCGAGCAGCGGCACCTCCAGCGTGCAGCGCTCCTGCGCCTTCCAGCAGCGGGTGCGGAACCGGCAGCCGGACGGGACGTGCGCGGGCGAGGGCACGTCCCCGTGGAGGATGATCCGCTCCCGGTGCTCCCGGGCCTCCGGGTCCGGCACGGGCACCGCGGACAGCAGCGCCTGCGTGTAGGGGTGCGTCGGATGGTCGTAGATCTCGACGTCCCTGCCGGTCTCCACGATCCGCCCGAGGTACATCACCCCGACCCGGTCGGAGATGTGCCGCACGATCGACAGGTCGTGCGCGATGAAGACGTAGCTGAGCTCGAACTCGGCCTGGAGCCGGTCCAGCAGGTTGATCACCTGCGCCTGCACCGAGACGTCGAGCGCGGAGACCGGCTCGTCGGCGACGATGATCTCGGGCCGCAGCGCGAGGCCCCGCGCGATGCCGATGCGCTGGCGCTGGCCGCCGGAGAACTGGTGCGGATAGCGGTTGATGTACTCCGGGTTGAGGCCGACCACGTCCAGCAGGTCCTGGACCCTGCGCCGCCGGTCGCCCTTCGGCGCGACCTCGGGGTGGATGTCGTACGGCTCCCCGATGATGTCGCCGACGGTCATCCGCGGGTTGAGCGAGGTGTACGGGTCCTGGAACACCATCTGGATGTTGCGCCGTACGGCTTTGAGCGCCTTGCCGGACAGCTGGGTGATGTCCTCGCCCTTGTACTTGATCGCCCCCTCGGTGGGCCGCTCCAGGTTGACCAGCATCTTGGCGACCGTCGACTTGCCGCAGCCGGACTCGCCGACGATGCCGAGGGTCTCACCGCGGTCGAGGTGGAAGTCGACGCCGTCGACGGCCTTGACCGCCCCGATCTGCTTCTTGAACAGGATTCCCCGGGTGAGCGGAAAGTGCTTCACCAGTCCGCTGACCTCCAGCAGCGGCTCAGTCGCGGCTTGAGTCATCGAGGCACTCCCTCCAGAAGAAGCAGGCGCTCCCGCGGTCCGCGTCGACCTCCGCGAGCGGCGGCACCTCGGTGCGGCAGATGTCCTGGGCCATCGGGCAGCGCGGGTTGAAGGCGCAGCCCGGCGGGATGTGCATCAGGTTGGGCGGCAGCCCCTTGATGGCGTACAGCTCCTGGCCCTTCTGGTCGAGCCGGGGGATCGAGTCCAGGAGCCCCTTCGTGTAGGGGTGGGCGGGCGCCTTGTAGATGTCGTGGACCGGGGCCGTCTCGACGATCCGGCCCGCGTACATCACCGCGATCCTGTCGGCGACGTCCGCGACCACGCCGAGGTCGTGGGTGATGAGGATGAGCCCCATGTGGAGCTCGCGCTGGAGTTCGGCGAGCAGGTCCATGACCTGGGCCTGCACGGTGACGTCCAGCGCGGTGGTCGGCTCGTCGGCGATGATCAGGGCGGGCTCCAGCGCCAGCGCCATGGCGATCATGATGCGCTGGCGCATACCGCCGGAGAACTGGTGCGGATAGTCCCGCACGCGCTCGGCGGCGCCCGGGATGCGCACGTGCTCCATCAGTTCGATCGCCTTGGCGCGGGCTTCCTTGCGCTTCATCCCGCGGTGCACGATGAACATCTCGCCGAGCTGGTCGCCGACGCTGATCACGGGGTTCAGGGACGACAGCGCGTCCTGGAAGATCATCGCCATCTCGGCGCCGCGCACCTTGCGCCGTTCCTCCTCCTTGAACTTCAGCAGGTCCTTGCCCTGGAAGAGGATCTCGCCGCCGGTGATCTTCCCGGGCGGCATGTCGAGAATGCCCATCACGGCCTGGGCGGTCACCGACTTGCCGGAGCCGGACTCGCCGAGCACGGCGAGCGTCTCGCCCTCGTCGACGCTGTACGTGACCCCGTTGACGGCCTTGGCGACACCGTCCCGGGTCCTGAACTCCACCTGTAGATCGCGCACTTCGAGCAGCACGGCTCTCACCTCAGCTTCGGGTCGAGGGCGTCGCGCACCGCGTCGCCGAGCATGATGAACGCGAGCACGGTGATCGCGAGCGCGCCGGCCGGCCACAGCAGCATGTGCGGGGCCTGGCGGATGTACGCGGAGGCCGAGGAGATGTCGATGCCCCAGCTGACCGTCGGGGGCTTGAGACCGACCCCCAGGTACGACAGCGTCGCCTCCAGCGAGATGTACGTGCCGAGCGCGATGGTCGCGACGACGATCACCGGCGCGACCGCGTTCGGGGTGATGTGGCGCAGCATCATCCGGGAGTTGGAGGCGCCGAGCGCGCGGGCCGCGTGGACGTAGTCGTTCTCCTTGGTGGTGATCACCGAGCCGCGCGCGATACGCGAGACCTGGGGCCAGCCGAGCAGCACCATGAACCCGACGACCGGCCAGATCGTGTTGCTGGTCACCACGGAGAGAAGGACCAGACCGCCGAGCACGACGGGGATCGCGAAGAAGATGTCGGTGATCCGGGACAGGATCGAGTCGCCCATCCCGCCGTAGAAGCCGGCCAGCCCGCCCAGGAACGAGCCGAGGAGCGCGACCCCGAGCGTGGCGAGCACGCCGACGCTGATCGAGACGCGGGTCCCGTACACGGTCCGTGTGTAGACGTCGCAGCCCTGGCCGTCGTAGCCGAAGGGGTGTCCGGACTGCGAGCCCTGCTGCGCCTTGGAGAGGTCGCACTGGAGCGGGCTCTGGGAGGTGATCAGGGAGGGCCAGATCGAGATCACGACCAGGAAGAGGATGACGAGTCCGGAGATGATGAAGACGGGGTTGCGGCGCAGGTCCCGCCAGGCGTCGGACCACAGGGAGCGCGGCTTCTCCTTCGGCCCGGTGCCCTCCGGTCCTCCCGGCGTCTTCTCCAGGGTCTCCGCCTCGCTCGTCCCGAGGTCCATCGTGCCTCCGAAGCCGGTCGGGGCGATGGCGAGGTCCTCCGGCGGCGGACCCTCGGGACCGTGGTGGAATTCCTCTTCCTCGTACGGCGGCTGCTCAGGCATAGCGGATCCTCGGGTCGAGTACGGCGTACAGCAGGTCGACGAGCAGGTTGGCGACCATGAAGATGAGGACGAGGATGGTCACGAAGCCGACGACCGTCTGGGCGTTCTGGCGCACGACCCCCTGGTAGATCTGGTAGCCGACCCCGTGGATGTTGAAGATCCGCTCGGTGACGATCGCGCCGCCCATCAGCGCCCCGATGTCGGTGCCGATGAAGGTGACCACGGGGATCAGCGAGTTGCGCAGCAGGTGCCGCATGGTCACCCGGCGCCGCGGCAGGCCCTTGGCGACGGCCGTGCGGACGTAGTCGGACCGCTTGTTCTCCGCGATGGAGGTCCGGGTCAGCCGGGTCACGTAGGCGAGGGACACCGAGGCCAGCACCAGGCCGGGCACGATCAGCTCGCCGAAGGTGGCCTCCGCGGAGACCGACGGTTTGATCCAGCCCCATTTGACGCCGAGCACGAGCTGGGCCAGCAGACCGGTGACGAAGGTCGGCACGGAGATGACCACGAGGGTGAGCAGCAGGACGCCGGTGTCGACGGGCCGGCCGCGGCGCAGACCGGTGATGACGCCGAGCGTGATGCCGATGACGATCTCGAAGAAGATCGCGACGACCGTCAGCCGGATGGTGACCGGGAACGCCGAGGCCATCAGCTCGGTGACCGGCTGCCCGTTGAACGCGGTGCCGAAGTCGCCGGTGAAGATGTTCTTCAGGTACAGCCAGTACTGGAGGAGGACATTCTTGTCGAGGTTGAACTCCTTGCGCAGCTGGGCGGCCGTGGCGGGGTCGCACTGCCGGTCGCCGCACAGGCCCGCGATGGGGTCACCCATGACGTAGACCATCAGGAAGATCAACAGCGTGGCGCCGATGAAGACCGGGATCATCTGCAGCAGACGCCGGACGACGTACCGTCCCATGAGTGCTCCGGGGATAGAGGGGCGGACCGGTGCGAGCGGCCCGCCCCGGGCGGCTCAGTTGACGGTGATCTCGTTGTAGACGGGCACGCTGAACTGGTTCAGCGCCACGTTCGAGACCTTGTCCGAGTAGCCGGCGCTGCCGTTCTGGTACCAGAGCGGGATGGCGGCCATGTTGTCCCGCACGACCCCTTCGGCCTGCTGGAAGAGCTTGATGGCCTTGGTGGTGTCGGTCTCCGCGTTCGCCTGGTTGACGAGGCTGTCGAACTGCTTGTTGGACCACTGGCCGTCGTTGGAGGAGGCGTTGGTGTAGTACAGCGGCTGGAGGAAGTTCTGGATCAGCGGGTAGTCCATCTGCCAGCCGGCCCGGAACGGACCGGGCATCTTGTGCTGCCCGATCTGGTTGCGGAAGTCGGCGAACGTTCCGATCGGGTTGCCGACGCAGGCCTTGTCGTTGCCGAGGGCGTTGTTGATCGAGTTGCAGACGGCGTCGACCCACTCCTTGTGGGAGCCGGTGTCCGCGTTGTACGAGATCTTGACCTGGCCGCCGGGCAGGCCGCCGCCCTCCTGGACCAGCTTCTTGGCCTCGGACGGGTTGTAGTCGCAGGACTTGCCGCACAGGCCTTCCTGGAAGCCGCCCTTCTCGCCGAGCACCGGTGAGGTCCAGTCGCTCGCGGGCGTCCGCGTCTTCTGGAAGATGGTGTCGGTGATCTGCTGGCGGTTGATCGCCATGGACAGTCCCTGACGGACCTTGGTGGCGCCGCTGGTGTTCCACTTCGGGTCGTAGAACGGGAAGGCGATCGTCTGGATGATGCCGGCCGGGGTGTTGATGTACCGGCCGTTCAGGTCGCTCTTGGCGTTCTTGAGCTGGGCGGCGGGCACGTCGTCGACGAGGTCGAGGTTTCCGGCCAGGAGATCGTTGTAGGCGGTGTTGTTGTCCGTGTAGACCTTGAGGGTCACACCACCGTTCTTCGCCTTGTCGTCGCCCGGGTAGTCGTCCCACTTCACCAGGGCCATCTGTGAGCCCTTGGCGTAGGAGTCGATGGTGTACGGGCCGTTGCCGACGGGCTTCGAGACCCAGGCGGCGTGGTCGCTGAAGAACGACTTGGGCAGCGGCGAGAAGGCCGCGTAGCCGAGGGTGTCCGGGAACGTCGAGAACTTCTGGGTGAGCTTGACGGTGAACGTGTTCGTGCCGGTCACCTTGAGCCCGGACAGGGTGTCGGCGCTCTGGGTGCCCGTGTCGGGGTGCGTCTTGTCGTAGCCCTCGATGTACCCGAAGAAGTACGCGTTCTTCTGGTTGTTCTTCAGGCTGGCGCCGTAGTTCCAGGCGTCGACGAAGGACTGCGCGGTGACGGCTTCGCCGTTGCTGAACTTCCAGCCGTCCTTGACCGTGATCGTGAAGTTCTGCGAATCCGAGGTCTCGATCTTCTCGGCGAGCATGTCCTCGGCGGCGCCGGTCTCGGCGTTGTACCGCTTCAGCCCGCGGAAGATCATGTCGAGGACCTTGCCGCCCTGCACCTCATTGGTGTTGGCCGGTTCCAGCGGGTTCTGCGGGTCCCCCCAGGAGGCGCTGACCGTGCCGGAGCCGCTGCTGCTTCCGTCCCCTCCGCCCCCGCAGGCGGACGCCGCGAGGGCTACCGCCACCGCGCATGCGGCCCATTTGGCGTGCGTGGCTCCACGCATGGTGTGCCTCCTCAAGAGTGCGCTGTGCCGCCGGCGCCGGGGTCGGACGTACGGCTCCGGTGCGGTGTGGCTTTAGGGCCCAATATCTGCCCATATGGTGCACATCGCACATTTACCCCACCCTTCCGAGTGGCCCGGCACCCGAAGGCACGCGTCCGCCGCGCGGGCTCGTGCCCCCCACGGGTCCAGGTGGCCCCTCGTGACCCCTTCCCGTCCGTGCGGAGGGGAAGGGGTCACGAGGGGGCCGCCCGGCGCGCTCGCTCCGTCCAGGGGCCCGAGGCGGGCTCCTCCGCGGCCCGGCCGCCGCCCGTCTCACCCGTGCGGCGGAATCCGAGGCGGAGTCAGGACGGTTCGGGGCCACGCGATCCCGGGTGGAGGGACTCCGGCCGAACGGGGCCGGGCCCCTACTCGGCCGGGGCCTCGGTCACGGGGTCCGCGTCACCGCGCTCCACACAGAACTCGTTGCCCTCGGGATCGGTCAGGGTGACCCAGCCTCGTCCGTCGGGACGGGTCCGGTCCGCGACGAGCCGGGCTCCGAGGGCGAGCGCCCGCTCGACCTCCTCCGCACGGGTGCGCCCGCTCGGCCTCAGGTCGAGGTGGAGGCGGTTCTTGACGGTCTTGCCCTCGGGGACCCGGACGAAGAGCAGCGTCGGGCCGCCGTCGGGATCGCGCAGCACGGCCTCCGGGTCGCCGGGCTTGTCGTCCTCGGCCAGGGGCCGCCCGAGCAACTCGCTCCAGAACAGCCCCAGGTCGTAGGGGTCCGCGGTGCAGTCGATGGTGATGTTGTGGATGGTGGGGTTCAACAGGCTCCTCCAGGGATCTTCACGGCGTCACGGCCGGACGCCGTACGTCCGCCGCGGGTGCGGCGACGGTCTTCGGGCGGTGCGCGCGACCCGTCGGCGGCACGCTCCGCCGCCCGCCCGGGGCACCCCGGGCGGGCGGGGTGCCCGATGTCCGTACGAGGGCCGGGAGGGCGGCCCGCCGGATGCGGCGGCGTGCGTGACCGCACGGGTGCGGCCGCGGGAGTGCGGCCGCGGGTGGCACGGCGGGTCGGCACCGCCGCAGGCAGCATGGCGGACGGCGGGGATTCCGGACAGCCCCCCTCGGGCCGACTCCCTTTCCCCGGGCGGGCGTTCGGCACACGGTCGGGCCGTCCGCACGGACCGGACGGCCGCACGGACCAGACGGCCGGACGGCCACACGCGGCGCACGCGGCCGGCCGCGCGAACAGGCCCGGCCGCGTGCGCTCCCGTAAGGACGAGGGACGGAACCAGGAACGGACGCACCGCACCCGCACCGGAACGACAAAGGACCGTGGCGGAAGCAACGTGCTTCCGCCCCGGTCCCGCCGTCGCCGGAGTGCTCCCCGGCCCGGCCGCCGAAGCCGCGCTTCGCGCGCCGCGATCGGCCTCGACGCGACCCCCGCTCCCCCGCGGAGGGCGCCGCGTCCGCGTCTAGGGCCTGTCGTTTGGATCATGCGGCGGGACGCGGGGCAGGGCACGCACGTCTGCGGCGTTGTCGTCGGTCCACGACGCTCCGCGTCGCCTCCCTCCTCCGCCTTGCAGCCGCACGCACCCTGCCCCGCTCGGCCCAGCCGACAAGGCACCGCACCTCAGCGCCACCTGATCCAAACGACAGGCCCTAGTCCGTGCCCTTCTCCGTGGCGTCGTCGGCCGTCTCCAGCGCCGCCAGCGCCGGGTCCAGAACGATGTCCTCGCCGCGGGACTCGGTCGTGGGGTCCTCGGGGAAGTGGCAGGCCGACAGGTGGCCCGCACGGTTGCCCGAGAGCTGGATCAGCGGGGGCTCCTCGGTCGCGCACTTGTCCTGCGCCTTCCAGCACCGGGTGCGGAAGCGGCAGCCGGACGGCGGGAAGATCGGCGACGGGACGTCGCCCGACAGGCGGATCCGCTCGCGGTCCTGGCCGTCACCGTCGATGTCGACCTCGGGAACCGCCGAGAGCAGGGCGTGGGTGTACGGGTGGCGGGGACGGTTGTAGATGGAGTCCCGGTCGCCGACCTCCACCACCTTGCCGAGGTACATCACCGCGACGCGCTGCGAGAAGTGCCGTACGACGGCCAGGTCGTGGGCGATGAAGAGGAACGCGATGCCCAGTTCCTGCTGCACCTTCTGCAGCAGGTTGACGACCTGCGCCTGGATCGACACGTCGAGGGCGGAGACCGGCTCGTCGGCCACGATCAGCTTCGGCTGGAGCGCCAGGGCACGGGCCACGCCGATGCGCTGGCGCTGGCCGCCGGAGAACTCGTGCGGGAAGCGGTTGTAGTGCTCGGGGTTCAGGCCGACGAGCTCCAGCAGCTCCCGGACCCGGTTCTCCCGGCCGCCCGCCGGCTGGATGCCGTTGACCTCCATCGGCGACTTGATGATCGTGCCGACGGTTTGCCGCGGGTTCAGCGAGGAGTACGGGTCCTGGAAGATCATCTGGATCTCGGACCGCACCGGCGCGAGCTGCCGTCGCGAGGCGCGGGTGATGTCCTGGCCCGCGTACGTGATGGTGCCGCCGGTCGGCTCCAGCAGGCGGGTGATGAGCCGGCCCGTGGTCGACTTGCCGCAGCCGGACTCGCCGACCAGGCCGACGCTCTCGGCGACGCCGACCGTCAGGTCGACCCCGTCGACGGCCTGCACGGCACCGACCTTGCGTTTGATCGGGAAGCCGCCGTAGATCGGGAAGTGCTTGGTCAGCCCCTCCACCTTGAGGAGCGTCTCGGCGGACGTACCGGTGGAACCCTGCTGGGCGGGGAGGGTGAGGTTGTTGCTCATGTCTCGGATCTCCCTAGCGCAGCCGGGGCTGGATCTTGTCGATGAATATGGTCTGCTTCTGCTCGGGCGTCAGGTGGCACGCGGCTGCGCGCCCCTCGCCCAGCGGCGGACGGACGTCGGTGCACAGTGTGCCCGACACCTGGTCCTTGTAGACGCACCGCGGGTGGAACGGGCAGCCGGAAGGCGGGTTGAGCAGCGAGGGCGGGGAGCCGGGGATGGGCTCCAGCGCCTCGTTGATGTCGCCGTCGAGGCGGGGCATCGAGCTCAGCAGACCCCAGGTGTAGGGGTGCTTGGGCTCGCTCAGGACCTCCCGCACGGAACCGCGCTCCACGGCCCGGCCGGCGTACATCACCAGCAGGTCGTCGGCCATGTTGGAGATGACGCCGAGGTCGTGGGTGATGAAGACGATCGCGGAGCCGAACTCCTGCTGGAGGTCCTTCAGCAGGTCGAGGATCTGCGCCTGCACGGTCACGTCGAGCGCGGTGGTCGGCTCGTCGGCGATCAGCAGGTCGGGGTCGCACATCAGCGCCATGGCGATCATCGCGCGCTGGCGCATACCGCCGGAGAACTGGTGCGGGTAGTCGTCGAAGCGCGTCCTGGGCTGCGGGATGCCGACCTTCTCCAGCATCTGGACGGCACGGTCCTTCGCCTCCTTCTTGGAGGCGCCGCGGTGCTTCATGAAGGGCTCGGACAGCTGCCGGCCCACCGTGTAGAACGGCGACAGGGCGGTCAGCGGGTCCTGGAAGATCATCGCCATCTTGTTGCCGCGGAGCTGTTCCAGCTCCCGCTCGGTGGCGGTGACGAGTTCCTTGCCGTCGAGGACGATCTCCCCGTCGACGGTCGTCGTCCGCGAGTTGTGCAGGCCGAGGACGGTCAGGTTGGTGACCGACTTGCCGGACCCCGACTCGCCGACGATGCCCAGGGTCTTGCCGCGCTCGACGTCGAAGGAGAGGCCGTCGACCGCCTTGACGATGCCGTCCTCTGTGGAGAACTGCACCTTCAGATCACGCACCGAGAGGAAGCTCTCCGGACCGGTCGGGGCCGGCGCGTCCTCGGTCTTGGTCAGTGTGGTCACGGTGGTTCGTTCTTCCTAGGAGAGCCGGACGCGCGGGTCGATGTAGGCGTACGCGATGTCGGTGAGGATGTTGACGATCAGGATGAAGAAGGCACCGAACAGCATGACGCCCATGGTGAGCGGCAGGTCCTTGTGGACCGCGCCGTCCACGGCGAGACGGCCGATTCCCTGGAGCGAGAAGGTCAGCTCGGTGACCACGGCGCCGCCGAGCATGGAACTGATGTCGATGCCCAGGACGGTGACGATCGGGATCAGCGAGCCGCGCCAGGCGTAGCGGAAGAACACGTACTTCTGTGACATGCCCTTGGCGCGGGCGGTGCGGACGTGCTCCTCGGCCAGCTGCTCGATCATCGAGGAACGCGCCATACGCGTGTACTGCGCGGTGAAGATGGTGGCCATCACCAGCACGGGCAGCAGCATGCCCGTGAACCAGGTCCAGGGGTCGTCGGTGATCGGGTGGTACGCGGGGTTGTCCATCCAGCCCGTGCTGTAGACGAAGATCAGCAGGACGATCGGACCGAGCACGTAGATCTGGAACGAACTGAGCACCATGGAAACGCCGGTGGCGATCTTGTCGATCATCGTCCCGCGCCGGTACGCGGCGATCATGCCCGCGCCGACACCGACGACGACGAACACGATCGCGCCACCCGCGGTGAGCGTGAGGGTGGTCGGGAAGCGGTCCATGATGGTCGACCAGACCATGTCGCCCGAGTAGAACGACTGGCCGAGGCAGGGTGCGCTGCAGTGTCCGGTGGGGTAGTCACGGCCCATCACGATGCCGGACATGAAGTCCCAGAACTGCTGGTGTATGGGGAGGTTCAGGCCCAGGGCCTGACGGATGTCCTCCAGTCTCGAGGGCGAGCAGTCCTTGCCACAGGCCAGCGAGGCGTAGTCGGAGGGCGCTGCGACGAACAGGAAGAACGTGGCGGCGCCGATGAGGAACAGGGTGACGACGGCACCGACCGTGCGCCGAAGAATGAACTGAAGCATGGCGGGAGGGCTGCTCTCTGCGGAGACGGTGGGAGGTTTCACGGAGGTGCGGGGGTGCGCTCCGCCTGGTGCGCACCCCCGCGATCAGCCGTAGAGAGTTACGACTTCACGTACAGGCGGGTGATGTCGATGAGGCTGGACACCGAGCCGTAGCGAGCGCCGCCGATGTTCGAGCCGGAGAGCTGGAACTGCTTGGTGTACCACAGCGGAGCGGCCGGGACGACCTTCTCCAGCAGGTAGTGCTGGGCTTCCTTCCACGTCTTGGCGGCCTCGACCGGGTCCTGGCTCAGCGCCTTCTTGATGAGGGCGTCGACCTTCGGGTCCTTGACGTGGGAGTAGTTCGGCGCACCGTCGGCGACCTGGTCACCGTCGTAGACCGGCGTGACGACCGTGGACGGCGACGGCCAGTCCTGGCCCCAGCCCGAGATGTACATGTCGTACGGGTTGTCGAGCTTGCCGATCTGCTCGTAGTAGCTCGCCGCGTCGACCTCCTTGGAGACGACGTCGAAGCCGACCTTGCTCAGGGCGTCCTCGATGGCGACCTTGCGCTTCTGGCCGGGCTCGCTGTTGGAGTACGCGAAGACGACCTTCTTCTCGGCGGCCGGGACGCCCTTGAGGAGCTCCTGGGCCTTCGCGATGTTGCCCTGCGGCGCCTTCAGACGGCCGTAGGGGTCGTACGACGCCTCGTAGCCCGGCAGGGTCGGGGCGAAGTAGTTCGGGGCCACGTCGCCGCCGTAGACACCGCCCTCACCGGCGATGAGCGACTTGGAGTTCACCGCGTAGGTGATCGCCTGACGGACCTTCAGGTTCTTGACGCGGTCGAGGTTGAACGTCAGCTGCATGACGTAGGGCTGGTAGCCCTTGACCGTGCGCTTGCTGACCTCCGGGTTGCCGATGACGTCCTGGATCTGCGTGGCCTCGACGCCGGCGGTGAGCTGGATGGCGTTCTTGTCCTTGCCCTGGTCGGCGATCAGACGCTTGGTCTGGGTCGACTCGGTGACGCCGAACTGGAAGTCGAAGCCGTCCGCGTACTGGTGGCGCACGGAGTCGGTCTTCGGGTCCCAGTTCGTGTTCTTCTTGAGGATGAGCTCCTTGCCGACCTTGTTCGAGACGATCTTGTACGGGCCGGTGGCGACGGGGGCCTTGTCGTACTTCTCCTTCGTGTCCGTCTTCGCCGGGACGACGGCGTAGCCGGCCATGGCCAGCGTCTGCGGCAGGTCCGGGCGCGCGGTGTCGAAGTGGAAGACGACCGTCTTGTCGTCCGGGGTGTCGAGGACCGAGGCCGGCAGGTGCTTCTTGCCGAAGCCGCCGTCCGGCAGCGCCTTGCGGTAGTCGGCGCCGCTCAGCCAGGTCTGCAGGTAGGTCGGGCCGTCGAAGACGAACTTCGCGTAGAGGCGCTCGACGCTGTGGCGGACGTCGGCGGACGTGATGGCCGCGCCCTTCTCGTCCTTGATGCCGTCCTTCAGCGTGAAGGTCCAGGTCTTGCCGCCGTCCGAGGACTTGCCCGCGTCGGTCGCGAGGTCACCCACGACCGAGACGCCGCCCTTGCCGTCCTCCTTGAACTGGGTGAGGCGACGGAAGAGCAGGTTGGCGACCTGGCCGGCGTCGGAGACGTAGATCTGACCCGGGTCCAGGTGGGAGAGGCCCGCCTCCTGGTACACGGCGATGGTGCCGCCGGACTTGGCACCGGCGACCTCCTCGGCGGGACCGGTCGAACCCGCGGCGTCGGCGTAGGTGACCGCCTTCGACTGGACCGAAGCCTGCTTCTGGTCCTTCTTCGAGTCGGCGTCGGACTTGCCGCCGTCGTTCTTCGAGCAGGCCGTCAGTACGAGGGAACCGGCTGCAAGAGCGACGACTATGGCGCGGGCTCTGCGCGAGCTGCTGGGGTTCATTTGGCGAATACCTACCTGTCGGTTGTTATCCATGAGTACTGCCTGACGCGGCTGGTAGGCCGACGCGGGGGCGGCAGTCACCCCCCACCAATGGACGTTTTAGCGCCCGGACTTGGGGTCGAACGCGTCCCGGACCGAGTCTCCGAGGAGATTGAAGGCCAGGACGAAAATCACCAGCGCCAGTCCGGGGAAGAAGAGGAACGCCGGATCCTGCTCGGTGTAGTTGGCAGCAGCGGCGAACAGCCGTCCCCAGTCCGGGGTCGGTTCGACGAACCCGACGCCGGCGAAGGAAAGGAAGGCGATGGTGAGGATAGTGCTGGGCAGCGAGTACGTGAACTGCACCAGGATCGGCGTCACCACGTTCGGCAGGATCTCCTTGCGGACGATCCGCGCCGGGGAGGCGCCGGAGACCTTGGCGGCTTCGACGAACTCCCGCTCACGCAGGGACAGCACGGTGGAGCGAACCAGTCGGGCCATACCCATCCAGCCCAGCACCCACAGCACGATCAGCATCGCCAGGGCGCGGAAGTACGTGGGGGTCTCCTCCCGCGGGTCGACGAAGAACGCGGTGACCACGGGCATGAAGGCGATGAAGAACAGCTGCTGCGGGAACGAGAGGAAGAAGTCGGTGACCCGGCCGATCCAGTAGTCGGTCCGGCCGCCGAAGTACCCGCCGATCAGACCGATGATCACGCCCGTGACCATCAGCAGGACCGTCACACCGAGCGCCATGAACAGCGACGTCCGCATGCCGTACACCAGCATGGCGAACAGGTCACGTCCGTACTGGGGCTCGACGCCGAACCAGTGGTCCCCCGAGACACCCCCGAAGTAGCCGAGCGGCAGTCCGAACTGGTCGAGGACGGGCTTGTCCGCGTAGGTCGGGTCCTGCCCGTAGAGCGTGTACGGGTTGGTCCCGCTCAGCTTGACCAGCAGCGGCGCGAGCAGCGAGACGGCGAAGTACAAAATCACTACCACGGCGCAGATGACACCGGTACGGTCACGCTTGAAGCGCTGCCACATCAACTGGCCGGGAGAACGGCCCTCGAGCTTCTTCTCGCCGCCCTTGGCGGGCTCGTGCGTCTCGAGCTCGGGGACCAAGGCGATCGACGGCCCGGTGCCCTCAGCCTTGGCTGGACTGGTCATGTTTGTTCTTCCCCCGGGGGGTTGAGAGTCGTGCGCAGCACAGATACCGGCAGGTTCTGTGGTTTCAGGGAACTTTCACCAAGTAGGTCAAGGCGCGTCAAGAGCCGAAGGCATAGGGAAATCCCTACCGTCGATTTTTTGAGCAAAAATTGCAGAGAACGACACCTACACGCGCTTGACACGTGAGAACGGAATCTCGCAAAACGGGCATCCGTGAGGAAAATTTCGTTTACGTGTCCGAAACTTGATTGTCCGGTGCCCGATATGCGAACGCCTCTGTATCGTTCACACGCTGTTGCCCGAACTGGCACGGTTTCGTCCCCGGACACACGGAAGGCCCGGCTCCCCGCAGTGCGGTGAACCGGGCCTTTCAGAGGCCACCCGGACGGCACGTCACCGGGCCTTCAGGAGGCCCCTGGACGGCACGTCACGAACCCGGCGGACACCGCTCGCGGCGGCGTCCGTCGGGTCCGGCGACCGGCTTGTCAGCCGTGCTTGGCGCGGCTGGCCGTGCGACCGCGCTCCTTCTGGTCGAGGACGACCTTGCGGATGCGAACGGCCTCCGGGGTAACCTCGACGCACTCGTCGTCGCGGCAGAACTCCAGCGACTGCTCCAGGGAGAGCTTGCGCGGCGGGACGATCGCCTCGAACGAGTCGGCGGCGGCGGACCGCATGTTGGTGAGCTTCTTCTCCTTGGTGATGTTCACGTCCATGTCGTCGGCGCGCGAGTTCTCGCCGACGATCATGCCCTCGTACACCTCGGTGCCGGGGTCGGTGAACAGCACACCGCGCTCCTGGAGGTTCGTCATCGCGAACGCGGTGACGGCGCCGGCGCGGTCGGCGACCAGCGAACCGTTGTTACGGGTCGTCAGGGTGCCGAACCACGGCTCGTGGCCCTCGTGGATGGAGTGGGCGATGCCCGTGCCGCGCGTGCCGGTCAGGAACTCGGTCCGGAAGCCGATGAGGCCGCGGGACGGGACGACGAACTCCAGGCGGACCCAGCCGGAGCCGTGGTTCGACATGTTGTCCATCCGGCCCTTGCGGACACCCATGAGCTGCGTGACCGCGCCCATGTGCTCCTCGGGAACGTCGATCGTCATGCGCTCGACGGGCTCGTACACCTTGCCGTCGATGACCTGGGTGACCACCTGCGGCTTGCCGATGGTCAGCTCGAAGCCCTCGCGGCGCATCTGCTCGACCAGGATGGCGAGCGCGAGCTCACCGCGGCCCTGGACCTCCCAGGCGTCCGGGCGCTCGGTGTCGAGCACGCGCAGCGAGACGTTGCCGACCAGCTCGCGGTCGAGGCGGTCCTTGACCTGGCGGGCGGTGACCTTGCGGTCCTTGTCCTTGACCGCGGCCTTGGCGTCCGCGCCCTTGCCCGTGCCGCCGCGGCCGACCAGCGGCGAGGTGTTCGTGCCGATGGTCATGGAGATCGCCGGCTCGTCGACCGTGATGAGCGGCAGCGCGACCGGGTTCTCGGGGTCGGCGAGGGTCTCGCCGATCATGATGTCCGGGATACCGGCGACGGCGCAGATGTCACCGGGGCCGGCCACCTCGGCGGGCTTGCGGGTGAGCGCCTCGGTCATCAGCAGCTCGGTGATGCGCACGTTGGACATCGTGCCGTCGCGCTTGATCCACGTGACGGTCTGGCCCTTGCGCAGCTCGCCCTGCTCGACGCGGAGCAGCGCGATACGGCCGAGGAAGTTGTCGGCGTCCAGGTTGGTCACGTGGGCCTGGAGCGGCGCGGACTCGTCGAAGGACGGGGCCGGGACGGACTCCAGGATCGTGGTGAAGAACGGCTCCAGGCTGTCGCTGTCGGCCGGGACGGTGCCGTCCTCCGGCTTGGTCAGCGAGGCCACGCCGTCACGCGCACACGCGTAGACGATCGGGAACTCGATCTGCTCCTCGTCGGCGTCCAGGTCGAGGAAGAGGTCGTACGCCTCGTTCACGACCTCTTCGATGCGCGAGTCCGGGCGGTCCGTCTTGTTGATGCACAGGATGACGGGCAGGCGGGCCTGCAGCGCCTTGCGCAGCACGAAGCGGGTCTGGGGCAGCGGGCCCTCGGAGGCGTCGACCAGCAGGACGACCGCGTCCACCATCGACAGACCGCGCTCGACCTCACCACCGAAGTCGGCGTGGCCGGGGGTGTCGATGATGTTGATCGTGATGACGTCGCCGCCATCCTTCGGGTGGTACTTGACCGCCGTGTTCTTCGCCAGGATCGTGATGCCCTTCTCACGTTCCAGGTCGTTCGAGTCCATCATGCGGTCGTCCAGCGACTCTGCGGCGTGCGCGGCGAAGGCACCGGCCTGCTTGAGCATGGCGTCGACCAGAGTGGTCTTGCCGTGGTCGACGTGGGCGACGATGGCGACGTTGCGGATGTCGTGGCGCGTGGCCATAATGAGGCGCTTCTCCCGGAGTGAGTGGACGGCCTCCGCGTCGCGGGGCCTGCCGGGCTGAACACGCCACGGCCTTACCCCATCGTACGGGGCCCGGACGGAGACGGCCTCCGCGGGCCCTGGTGCGCGCCCCTGCGGGGGCGGGTCCCAGCCGTGTGATCAGGCACTCTTCGCCGCAGGTGAACCGGCAGGACAGAGCGTGCGGGCGGCCGTACGTCCGGCGGCCCCCGTCTTCGCGGGGCCTTCGTCGATCATGCGCTCCGCACAGGAGAGGAACCCGCCGCCGACCGTCTCCCAGGTCACCACATGCCCCCTGACCGGCTCGGCGGCGCCGCCCCGGCAGGTGTAGGTGAAGTCGGCCTCGACCAGGGCGACGGAGTTCCAGGCGTAGTACGAGCCCTTGAGGTCCCCGAGGTCATAGGTGAACTCGCTGGGGGTCTCGTCCGGCTCGGCCGGCTCCGACGGACCCGCGAGCGGTTCGTCCGTCCCGAGATGCCGGCCGAGGGCCTTGATGGCCTCCGCGGCACGGGCCCCCGGGCCCGTGGACGTCATGTGGGGCTTGTAGCTGACGCCCCTCAGCGGCCTGATCACTCCTGAGACGGAGTCCGTCTTCCGCTTCAGCGTGATCGGGTCGGCGAGCCCGGTCAGCTTCTGCTCGCGCACGACGCCGGACCAGGCGTACGTTCCGTGCGCGCACGCGGCGGCCGTGCGGTCCTTCTCGTCCCGCCCCTCGGTGCCGCCGGTACAGGCGGCGGTGCCGAGGAGCAGGATCCCCGCGGCGAGTCCCGCCGCGGGGTTCGTGAGCGCGCGCCGGTTCATGGTCGTCCCCCGTGTTCCCGTGTCCAGCGATGATCACCGGACACGGGAGGACACCCTACTTGCCGGTACGGCCCGCTGTCGGGGTCTGCTGCGGCCCCTTCGCGCCCTTCTTGAGGAAGCCCATGTCCTCGTACACCGGAGTCTGGAAGCCAAAGGCTCCGGTGTTCGCCAGGCCGGCGCGGGCGGCGGCGAGCTGGGGGCGCTGATAGAGGGGGATGGAGCCGGCGGCGGCCCAGATACGGGCGTCCGCCTTGCGGACCAGGGAGCGTCCCTCGTCCTCGTTCAGGGTGGAGAGTGCCTGGTCGAAGAGCTGATCGACCTGGTCGGTGCCGACGCGGGTGTAGTTCTGCTCGACGCTCAGCGAGCCGTCCGCCGCCGGAACGGGCTTGGCGTAGATCGGGCGGGCGTCGGTGGCCGGGAAGGCGGAGGCGGGCCACGAGTAGAGCGCCAGGTCGTAGTCCCCCGAGGCGATGTGGTCCTTGAAGTAGCTGTCGTCGGAGACCTTCGTGATGTCCGTACGGACACCGACGCGTTGGAGCATCCGCGCGATCCGGCCGGCCACGAGGCGCAGGGACTCCGAGCCCGCCCCGGAGGGAACGACGAAGCGCAGCGCGAGCGGTTTGCCGTCCTTGGCGAGGACGTTGGACGCGGCGCCCGCCGGAGCGGCCGTCCCCTTGGGCGCGTACGCCCCCGGAAGGCCGCCCTGCCCGGCGTACTGCCGCCCGTCCAGGTGCCGGGCGGCCTGCTCGTCCGTGCGGACGCCCTGCAGCACGCCGGTCTGCTGCTCCTGCCTCCTCGCGTGGTCCTTGGGGTCCTGGGCCGGCTCCCGGCCCACCCCCGAGGGCTTGTCGTCGTCACCGAGGACGTACGTTCCGCCCGCGCCCGGCCTGCCCTCCTCGCCTCCGTCGCCCTTCTTGCCCTTGGAACCGGCCGCCTTCTCCGTCTTCTTCTGCTCCGTGACGGGCCCGCCCGGCACCCACCCGGCGTCCGCGAGCAGCGCCCGCGCCTCGGCGGTGTCCTGGTTGCCGAGGGCGCCGCTGCTGTCGGCGTACGCGGCCTGTCCGGCGAGGGCGAGATGGCTGCCGACCGGCTCGGCGGGCAGGCCGAGCGGCTGGAGGACGACCCGGGCGAGTTCCTTGCGGTCCAGGGCACGGGCCACGGCGCGGCGGACGCGCTCGTCGGCGAGTGGGCCCTCGGAGCCGTTGAGGGCGAGCTGTGTGTAGGCGGGTTCGAGGGACTTGCGGACCACGAAGCCGCTCAGCGCCGACCGCGAGGCCGTCTTCGCCCCGCTTCCCTTCGTACCCGGCTCCCCCTTCTCGCTCTCGTCGTCGCGCTCGCTCCCGTCGGCCTTCTCGTGCTCGGCGCTCTTCTCGCCGTTCTCGTCCTTGTCGCTCTTGTCGCTCTCGTCGCTCTCCTCGTCGTCCTTCGAGCTCTTCTCGTGCTCGGCGCTCTCGTGCTTGTCGCTCTTCTCGTGCTTGTCGCTCTTCTCGTCCTTGTCGCTCTTCTCGTCCTTGTCGCTCTTCTCGTCCGCCGGGTTCTTGCCGTCCTCCTCCTCGGACTCGGACTCGGACTCGCTCTTCTCGCCCTTCTTCCTGGACGTGTCCTTGTCGCTCTTCTCGCTCTTCTCCGCGGACGGGTCCTTCTCGCTCGTCGCGGAGGCCCCCTGCAACGGCGCGCCGTCCTTGTGCCGGGCCGCGAGCGTGATGCGCTCGGCCTCGGCGGGGTCGATCTCGGCCAGGTCGAGCCTGTCGTCGGCGAGCGCCTCGGCCCTCTTGTCACGGGCGACGGCCACCAGATCGATCTCGTCGAGCTTGCTGGGGCGGCCCCACCAGCGCGCGTTGCGCGTGAGGCGCACCTTCCCGGCCTTGCGGTCGACCGTCTTCAGGGCGAAGGGCCCCGCGGTGACCTTGAGTTTGCGCCGCGCCCCGTCGTTGAAGGAGTCCGCGGTACCCATGACGTCCTTCGGGTACAGCGGCGAGAACAGCGCCTTCCAGTCGGCGTAGGGCCGCCTGAAGGTGACGCGGACCTCCAGGTTGTTCTTGCCCCGCTCGATCTTCTCGATACGGTCGTAGCCGGCGTTGCGTGCCGTCCAGTACGCGGAGTCCTTGCCGGACAGGGCGCGCCACTGGGCGGCGAAGTCGGCGGCGCCGATCTCGCGTCCGTCGCTCCACACGGCCTGCTGGTTGAGCTTGTACAGCACGACCTGCTTGGGCGACGTGCCCACGACCTTCGCCGACTCCAGGTAGTCGGAGTTGATCTGCGGCCGCCCGTTCGCGTCGAGCCGGTACATCGACGGCAGGACGGCGCCGGCGACACGGGCGGTCGCGGCGTCGGCGTCCGCCTGGAACGCGTTCAGCGTCTCCGGTACGGCGTCCACGGCCCAGCGCAGGGTGCCGCCGTCGGCGATCAGGTCACGGGACGCGGGCGCGATGTCCTGCACGGCCACGGGCCTGTCCGCCTCGTCGTCCGCACTGCACGCGGCGAGGGCGGGTACCGCGAGCACACCCGCGGTGAGGAATACGGCCGAGCGCATCACCGCGCGCAGTCCGACGCCTTCGTGGGACATCACTGCAACCTCCGGGGGACGCTCCGCCGCGGGGGCAGGTCTGCTTCTGATCCCGTTCGGCGGCATTAGGGAGCTCATCTGATCTACAGGCCAACTGAAGAACAGATCGGCAGAGGGGGAGCGGCGACACGGCGACGGGCGCCCGGAACCCACTCGTGCGGCCCAATCCGGAACCCGCCCGGGGCCACGTCGCGGGCGCCCGCCCGGACCCGGCGCACACGGGGGCGCGGCCCCGCTGCCCGCTCCCACCCGCCGTCCGGCCTGCCGCGCGACCCTCCGGCTCGCTCCCGGGCGCGCGGGGAACCCGACCGGCGCGCGCGTCGGAAACCCGGCGCACGGGGTTCGTTCTGGAGCGCGAGGGCCTTCAATCCGTGCACACGCCTTCACACAGGTGCTTGTGACGCGCAACACTCGCAGGCGCATGAACGTTGCCGCCTGAAGGCCGCTGGGCCCACGGAAGTGAGGGCAAGTCATGTCCGTGCACGACGACCTGACGTCAGTCCAGCGCTGCCTCGACGATCTTCAACGGTCGGTGCGGCGCCTGGAACAGCAGATGGGCACCGGTCTGGAGATGCGCCGCGTACGCGCCGACGCCGACCACCTGCGCGAGAGTCTCGCGCTGCTGCGCGAGTCCGCCGCGGCCCGCGCCCCCGGGCTCCCGGCCGTGCCGGGACCGGCGGGAGCCGTGTCCGGACGGCTGCCCGACCTGGTGCCCATACCCGACACCCCGTACGACAGCTCCTTGTGGACCGATTCCGACGACGAGGGTCTCGGCGCGCACCACGGTCCCTCCCACTAGCGCCCGCGACACCGGCGCACCCCCGAACCCGACCGGAGTGCGAAGTTGGCCACTGGTACGGAACCTCATCTGAACAGCGGCGGAGTACGAACCGGTACGCGCGCCGCGATCGCCGCCCCGCATCTGCGGACCGACCGCTGGTGGCTGGCGCCCGCCGCCACCGCGGCCGGGTTGCTGGCCTTCATCGTGTACTCGACCTGGCGGGCCTTCTCGGACACGCACTACTACGCGGCGCCCTACGTCTCACCGTTCTACTCGCCGTGTCTGGCCGAGCGGTGCGGGACCATGCGCGCCGGGCCGAACGCGGACCTGTTCGGGAGCTGGTGGGCCGTCTCCCCCGCGATCATCATCCTGGTCTTCCCGCTCGGCTTCCGGCTGACCTGCTACTACTACCGCAAGGCCTACTACCGGGGCTTCTGGGCGAGCCCGCCGGCCTGCGCGGTGGCCGAGCCGCACAAGAAGTACACCGGTGAGACCCGCTTCCCGCTGATCCTGCAGAACATCCACCGGTACTTCTTCTACGCGGCCCTCGTCGTCGCCGGCATCCTGACGTACGACACCGTGCTCTCCTTCCGCGACGAGCACTACGCCTGGGGCCACATGGGCCTCGGCACCCTGGTGTTCCTGGTCAACATCACGCTGATCTGGGCGTACACCCTCTCCTGCCACTCCTGCCGGCACATCGTCGGCGGGAAGCTCAAGCACTTCTCCAAGCACCCCGTGCGGTACCGGATGTGGCAGTGGGTCGGGAAGCTGAACGCCCGTCACATGCTGCTCGCCTGGGCGTCGTTGGTGAGCGTGGCACTCGCCGACTTCTACGTGTACCTGGTCGCGTCCGGCGCCTTCGACGATCCGCGCTTCTTCTAGATTGGGTGGAGCCCCCTGATGTCCGTGGTCGACCGACAGGAGTGGGACGTCGTCGTGGTCGGTGCCGGTGGCGCCGGACTGCGGGCCGCCATCGAGGCACGCGAGCGCGGTGCCCGTACGGCGGTGATCTGCAAGTCGCTGTTCGGCAAGGCCCACACGGTGATGGCCGAGGGCGGCATCGCCGCCGCCATGGGCAATGTGAACTCCGGCGACAACTGGCAGGTCCACTTCCGCGACACCATGCGCGGCGGCAAGTTCCTCAACCAGTGGCGGATGGCCGAGCTGCACGCCCGGGAAGCCCCGGACCGGGTCTGGGAGCTGGAGACCTGGGGCGCGCTCTTCGACCGGACGAAGGACGGGCGGATCTCGCAGCGCAACTTCGGCGGCCACGAGTATCCGCGCCTCGCCCACGTCGGCGACCGCACCGGGCTCGAACTGATCCGCACGCTCCAGCAGAAGATCGTGTCCCTCCAGCAGGAGGACAAGCGGGAGACCGGTGACTACGAGTCGCGTCTGAAGGTCTATCAGGAGTGCACCGTCACACGGATATTGAAGGACGGACAGCGGGTCTCCGGGACCTTCTGCTACGAACGGGAGTCGGGGCGCTTCTTCGTCCTGGAGGCCCCCTCCGTCGTGATCGCCACCGGCGGCATCGGCAAGTCCTTCAAGGTGACCTCCAACTCGTGGGAGTACACGGGCGACGGGCACGCGCTGGCGCTGCTCGCCGGGGCACCGCTGCTGAACATGGAGTTCGTGCAGTTCCATCCCACGGGCATGGTCTGGCCGCCGTCGGTCAAGGGCATCCTCGTCACCGAGTCGGTGCGCGGTGACGGCGGGGTGCTGCGCAACTCCGAGGGCAAGCGGTTCATGTTCGACTACATCCCCGACGTCTTCAAGGAGAAGTACGCGCAGTCGGAGGAGGAGGGCGACCGCTGGTACGAGGACCCGGACCACAACCGGCGTCCTCCGGAGCTGCTGCCGCGCGACGAGGTGGCGCGGGCCATCAACTCCGAGGTGAAGGCGGGCCGCGGATCACCGCACGGCGGCGTCTTCCTCGACGTGTCGACCCGGATGCCCGCCGAGGTGATCAAGCGCCGGCTTCCCTCGATGTACCACCAGTTCAAGGAGCTGGCCGACGTCGACATCACCGCCGAGGCGATGGAGGTCGGGCCCACCTGCCACTACGTCATGGGCGGCATCGCGGTCGACTCGGACACGGCGGCGGCGCGCGGGGTGCCCGGGCTGTTCGCGGCCGGTGAGGTCGCGGGCGGTATGCACGGCTCCAACCGGCTCGGCGGCAACTCGCTCTCCGACCTGCTGGTGTTCGGGCGGCGGGCCGGGTGGCACGCGGCGGAGTACGCGGCCGGTCTCACCGGGGACGGAGCCCGCCCGCCGCTGGACGACACCCAGATCGACGCGGCCGCCGCGGAGGCGCTGCGGCCCTTCTCCGCCGAGGGACCCGAGTCCGTCCCCGCCGCGCCGGCCGGTGGCGCGCCCGCCGTCGCCTCGCAGCCGCCGGAGAACCCGTACACCCTGCACCAGGAGCTCCAGCAGACCATGAACGACCTGGTCGGGATCATCCGCCGCGAGGCCGAGATGGAGCAGGCCCTGGAGAAGCTCGGCGAGCTGCGGGTACGGGCGCGCCGGGCCGGGGTGGAGGGCCACCGTCAGTTCAACCCGGGCTGGCATCTCTCCCTCGACCTGCGGAACATGCTCCTGGTCAGCGAGTGCGTCGCCCGGGCGGCGCTGGAGCGCTCGGAGTCGCGTGGCGGCCACACCCGCGAGGACCACCCGGCGATGGAGCGTTCCTGGCGCCGGATCAACCTGCTGTGCCGGCTCACCGACCCCACCGGCGGACTGGCCGCCACCGACCCGGTGGCCGGACAGATCGACCTGGTGAACGAGACCACCCAGCCCGTCCGCCCCGACCTGCTCGCCCTCTTCGAGAAGGAGGAGCTGGTCAAGTACCTCGCCGAAGAGGAGCTGTACGAATGAGCAGCCGCAAGGAGCGGTACGGGCAGGAGCGGTACGAGGAGGGGCGGTACGCGTGAGCAGTTACAAGGCCCGCTTCAAGGTGTGGCGCGGAGATGTGAAGGGCGGCGGCCTGGAGGACTTCGGGGTCGAGGTCAACGAGGGCGAGGTGGTGCTGGACATCATCCACCGGCTCCAGGCGACCCAGGCTCCCGACCTCGCCGTGCGCTGGAACTGCAAGGCGGGCAAGTGCGGTTCGTGCTCGGCGGAGGTCAACGGCCGGCCGCGGCTGATGTGCATGACGCGGATGTCGGTGTTCACCCGGGAGGAGACGATCACCGTCACCCCGCTGCGCGCCTTCCCCGTCGTACGGGATCTGGTGACCGACGTCGGCTTCAACTACGACAAGGCGCGGGAGGTCCCCGCCTTCGTTCCGCCCGCCGGTGTCGGCCCCGGCGAGTACCGGATGATGCAGGAGGACGTCGACCGGTCGCAGGAGTTCCGCAAGTGCATCGAGTGCTTCCTGTGCCAGGACACCTGCCATGTGGTCCGTGACCACGAGGAGAACAAGCCCGCGTTCGCCGGACCGCGCTTCCTGATGCGGGTGGCGGAGCTGGACATGCACCCGCTGGACGCGGCCGCGGACTCCGGCCTGGACCGCAAGCGCACGGCCCAGGACGAGCACGGTCTCGGCTACTGCAACATCACCAAGTGCTGCACCGAGGTCTGCCCGGAGGGCATCAAGATCACGGACAACGCGCTGATCCCCTTGAAGGAACGGGCGGTCGACCGCAAGTACGACCCGCTCGTGTGGCTGGGATCGAAGATCGGCCGACGGCGGACGTAGGCGAGGGCCCGGGCGGGGGCGGGGGCGGCACGCCGTCCCCGGTCCGCTCGCGTCCTGCCGTCACCGCCCTTCGGTGTCCGGCGGGACCACGGGGCGTCGGCCCGGGTGCTGCCCCATCATCTGGATCACCTGGCTCGCGACGAACAGGCCCATCCCGCCCAGGGCGTACGGCGTGAACTCGGCGTCGGGTCCGCGGAACGGTCCGAGGAACATGAAGAGGGACCATCCCACGGCCCCCGTCAGCGCGCCCCAGCCCCACAGCTTCGGGCGCACGACCCTGCGACGCGCCCACGGCGGGATCCAGTACCTCGCGATGGCGGCGATCCCGAATCCGGCCTGCGCGATGACGATCAGTGCGGCGAACCCGACGAGATACCAGTGCATCGAACCCCACTCCCCCGCGTGCCGTACAGGGGCACGCGGCGTGATCATCGCACGCGGGATCCGGGCCGTCATCACATGGTGCGGCGTCCCACGGCGAACCGATCGCGTGCGGCCCCGGGCGGCCCCGGGCGCCCGGGGGAACGGCCCCCGCGCCCCTCCCGTCCATCCCGATACCTCCTGTACCCCGACCGCCCCCAACTCCTCGTATACCGGTCGCGGAGGCGCTCGAACGGCCATACGCTCCCAAATGTGACGTCGCCCTTGAGCCGAAGCCGGTCGCGCCGGGTCCCGTCGCCCATGGCCGTGCGGGTGGCGCATGCCGTGCTCGGGGGGCTGGTCGCGATGGGCTGGCTGGTGCTGCCGTTGGCACGGGCGGGAGCGGAGGCCCCGGCGGCCCCGGCGCGGGACGCGGGTGCCACCGCTCCCCGGGCCGCGACCGCGCAGGACGGGACGACGACCGGCGATCTCGTGCCGCCCCTGGTCGCGGTCGGCGCCGCGGGCGCGCTGGCCGCCTACACGTACGGGCGCCGCAGACGGCGGGCGACGACCCGCACGACACCCGGCGGCGACCCCGACCTCACTTCCCTGCCCGAACTCGACCGGCAGGCATGGCGGTTGCTCGTCGCGACCGATGACTGCGTACGCGTCTCCGCCGAGGAACTCGCCCTCGCCACGGACCGGGCGGCGGGCGACGCGGTGGAACCGTACGTGTACGAGCTCAGGCACGCGGAAGCCGGACTCGCCGCGGCCTTCCGGCTGCGGCAGCGCCTCGACGAGGAGGACGCGGCCGGCGCGGACCCGGCCGCGGGCCAGGACGACCGCAGGGACGTCCTGGAGGAGATCGTCGCCCGCTGCCAGGACGCCGGGCTGCGACTGGACGCGGCGGCCCCGGGGTTCGACCAGATCCGGGCGCTGGAGCGGAACGCGGTGGCCGCCCTGGAAGCCGCGGAGACCCGCTTCCGGGACGTCGCCGCGCGCATCCGTGCCGCGGAGAAGACGATCGCCGACCTCCACGAGCGGTACGCTCCCGCCGCCTCGCTTCCCGTCGTCGGCGACGCCGAACAGGCCAAGGACCGGCTGCTGTTCACCACCTCTCACCTCAACCAGGCACGGCAGTACGCGGACCGGGGCGACGGCGCGAAGGCGGCGGCCCATCTGCGGGCGGCGGAGGGTGCGTTGGCGCAGGCCTCCGATCTGACGGACGGTGTGGACCGGCTGGCCCGGGAACTGGACTCGGCCGCGGCCGGGTTGCCCGCGGCCGTCGCCGCGGCACAGGCCGACCGGAACACCGCCCGGGGTCTCCCGCCGGACGCCCGAGCCGGGCTCGTCGGACGGCTGGGGCACGCGGAGGCGCTGCTCTCCGCGGTGCGTCACGAGACGGCGGCCGGGCCCCACGATCCGCTGGACGCGCTGCGCCGGGTGACGGAGGCGGCCGAGAGCCTGGCCGGGGTGCTGGGCGGTGAGGTTCCCGAGGGGAGCGGCCGCGCGCTGGTCCCCGCCCGCAGCGCGCTCGCCGGGGCCGCGTGCTTCATCGGCACGCACCGCGGGGCGGTGGGCGGCGAGGCGCGGACCCGGCTGGCCGAGGCGCGGCGGCTGCTCGGTCCGGACTCCGTCCCCCTCTCCGAGGTACTGCGGGCCGACGAACTGGCCCGGGAGGCGCGGCGGCTCGCCGAGCGGGACGTACGGGCGTACGGCAATCCCTCGGGCGGCCGCGGGGGTGCCGGAGCGGGCGGCGCGGTGCTCGGCGGGATCCTCCTGAGCGACGGCGAGGGCGGCCCGATGAGCTACGGCGGCCCGCGCACACGGGGCCGCCGGGGGGCCTTCTTCACCTGAGCCGAGAGCGGCGCCCCCCGCGTGCGGCCTCCCGGGCTCCTGGTTCCTGGTTCCTGGCCGCCTGCTCCCGGCTCCCAGGCCCTCAGCCCTGCCCTCAGCCCTCAGCCCTCAGAACAGGCTCAGGAGCGCTTCCGCCGGGTCGGTGAGGGGCGTCTGGCCGTCCGGCAGGGGGAGTTCGAACCACACGGTCTTCCCGCGCGGGGTCCGGCGGGAGCCCCACCCGGCGGAGAGGAGGCCGACGAGCTGCAGGCCCCGCCCGCCCTCGTCGGTGTCGCGGGCGCGGCGGCGGCGCGGCTGGACGAGTCCGGCGTCCCAGACCTCGCAGACGAGGGTGCGGTCGAGGAGCAGCCGCAGCCTGATCTCGCCCTCGCCGTAGCGCAGGGCGTTCGTCACCAGCTCGCTGACCAGCAGTTCCGTCGTGTCGACGAGCGGCTCCAGGTCCCAGGCGACGAGCTGGGCGCGGGTGTACTCGCGGGCCCGCCCCACGCTGCGCGGCTCGCGCGGCAGGGTCCAGTCGCCGACGGACTCGGCGGGCAGCCCCTGGACACGTGCCATCAGCAGGGCGATGTCGTCCTCGCCGTGGTGGGTGTCGAGGGTGTTGAGGACGTGGTCGCAGACGTCCTCCAGCGGCCTGGAGGGGTCGGTGAGGGCGCCGACGAACGCCTGGAGGCCCTCGTCGAGGGGGTGGTCGCGCGATTCGACCAGTCCATCCGTGTAGAGCGCCAACAGAGCGCCTTCGGGTAGTTCGACCTCCACCTCCTCGAAGGGCTCGCCGCCCACCCCGAGCGGCATCCCGGGCGGCACGTCGAGCATCAGCGCGGTCTCGCCGGGCTCGACGAGCACGGGCGGCAGATGGCCCGCGTTGGCGAAGGTGCACCGGCGGGTCACGGAGTCGTAGACGGCGTACACGCAGGTCGCGAGGTACACCTCGGAGAGGTCGGCGTCGCGGGGCTGACGGGCCGTACGGGTGGCCTGCCGGACCCCGCCGGGGGTGCCGAGGCCGCGCGCGATCTCGTCCAGCGCCGAGAGGACCTCGGCGGGTTCGAGGTCGAGCAGGGCCAGGGTGCGTACCGCGGTGCGCAGTTCGCCCATCGCCACCGCGGCGCGCAGTCCGCGGCCCATCACGTCGCCCACCACGAGGGCCGTGCGGTGTCCTGGGAGTTCGATGACGTCGAACCAGTCGCCGCCGACCTCCGTCGCCGCGTTGCCCGGCAGGTAGCGGCACGCGATGTCGAGACCGGAGGCCTCGGGGTCGCCCGGGGGCAGCAGGGACCGCTGCAGGATGAGGGCGCGTTCGTGCTCGCGGCGGTACAGGCGCGCGTTGTCGATGCAGACGGCCGCGCGGGCCGCCAGCTCCACGGCCAGGGCGCGGTCGCGTTCCCCGAACGGCTCGCTGCCCTTCGTACGGGAGAACTGGGCGAGTCCCACGACCGTGTCGTGGGCGACCATCGGGACCGCGAGCGTGGACTGTATGAGGCCGCCCTCTTCGGCGGGGATGTGCTGGGGCCGCGCGGTGCGCAGGGCGTCCGCGCAGGGCGAGTTGAACGGGTAGTGGTGGACCGCGCCGACGGCCACGGGCGCCGGACCACCGGCGAAGGGCGCGTCGGAGACGGCGCTGGCGAAGGCCACCCGGCGGAGTTCGGCGCTGCCGTCGGCGAGGCCGGGCGGGGTCTCGTCCCCGGCCAGCAGGCCCTGGTAGAGGTCGACCGTCGCGAGGTCGCAGAAGCCGGGGACCACGACGTCGAGGAGTTCGCGTGCGGTGGTCTCCAGGTCGAGGGAGTTGCCTATGCGGGCGCCCGCCTCGTTCAGCAGGGCGAGGTTGCGGCGGGCGGCGGCCGCCTCACGGGCGGCGGCACGACGGGAGGTGATGTCGGTTCCGAGCCAGGCGATGCCGATGGGACGGCCGCTGCCGCTGTGCACCCGGTAGAGGTTGATGGACCAGTGGCGGCGTTCGTCGGAGCCCGGGACCTGCCCGGTGACGTGCATGTCCGTGATGGAGTCGCCGGTCTCCAGCACCCGGCGCAGCACCGCCGTCACGCGCTCCGCCTCCGCGTGCGGAAGATAGTCGTGGACGCCCTTGCCGCAGTGGTCGTCGACGCTGCCGCCGAAGATCGAGGCGAATCGCTGGTTGGCGCGCCGGACATGAAGGTCCGTGTCGATCAGCAGGAACCCGAAAGGAGATTGACCGAAAATAGCCTGCGAGGCGGCGAGGTCCGTCTCGATCGTCCGCAGGGTACGGACGTCCACCACGATGCACACGGCGGCCCGCTCACCGTGTTCGGTGGTCGTCGGCATCACGTAGACCTCGGCGAGGCCCTCCCTGCCGCCAAAGTCCTCGGCGCCGTCGCCGGAGTCCTCGGAGGGGGGCGTGCGGAAGGGCACCAGCCCGGTCCACTCGCGGCCGTCCAGGATCTCCGCCATCTTCCGCTGACCGAACTCCCGCCGGTCGGCGCTGACGAACGCCTCGATGGGGTCCATGCCGACGGCCCGCTCCGCCGGGATGCCGAAGAGCTGCTCGGCCCGCAGACTCCACTGGTCGACGAGCCCGTCCGCGCCGATGGAGAAGGAAGCGGCCTTGATGTAGTCGTAGATCGAACCGGGCGGACTGCTCTGCCACATCGCGTCAGCCGGCGCCTCGCCGGTCTCGCCGGCCCCGTCCGCGGACGGACCGGCCGTCGCGTCGTCCGACGCGTCGGACGTGGTGCCGTCCGTGATGCCGTCCGCGGCCTCGCCCGGAACCGCGCGCGCGAACTCTCCCGCCGCATCAGCCCTCGCGCCGTCCGACGGGTCCTCGGACTCCGTGGCCTTCGCTGGTATCTCGCTCACGCGAACCGTCCCCTCCAGCTCACCGCGTCCGGCACCGGTCACCGGGGGCGGCTGCCCGCAGTATCCAGCACTACGGTGCCGCACGACACGGTGTTCACGATCACAGCACGGTCCCGATGGTTTTTGGACCGGCCGCGACATACTCCCAGTCTTCTAACCAGGTGGCACCCCGTCGAACCACACAACGCGACACCGGTCGGGAGCATGATCCGGCCGTACGCCGCGCGGGCGTCCCGGCCTCCGTGTCTCAGTCCGGCACGGCCAGCTCGAACCAGACCGTCTTGCCGGTGTCCGCGGGCCATGTGCCCCAGCGTCGGCAGGAGCCGGCCAGGAGCTGGAGTCCTCGGCCGCTCTCGTCGGAGGTGTCGGCGGCCCGTTCGCGGGGCGGGTCGGGCAGCGGGTCGGAGACCTCGACGCGCAGAGCGCCCGGCACGTCCTCGGGGCGTACGAGTCGGACGCCGATCGGGCCCGTGGCGTGCCGGAGGGAGTTCGTCACCAGTTCGCTGACCAGGAGTGCGGTGATGTCGCCGAGGGATTCGAGATCCCATTCGCGGAGCTGTCCCCGGACGACGGAACGGGCGGTGCGGACGGCACCGGGCTCCGCAGGAAAGGTCCACTCGGCGCAGTAGCCGTCAGTGTCGATCAAGCCGATCACTTCCCAGACCAGAAACCCACCCATGCCCGGTTTCGGGTGGTTAAGGGGCACATACCCGGTATCGGTGGAGCTTTACCGCGCCGGGAGCACACTATGGCGCGAACGGCGCACAAGCGGGCGCCCGGGTCGTCACACCCCCGGATCGAGCCACGGCAGTGCGCTCTTGACCGCCGGCACGTCCTGGTCCAGCCAGTCCACGTCCCAGATCTGCCCGGGGGTCAGCCAGCGCAGCTCGTCATGGTCCTGGAGGGGCTCCGGTTCGGCCGAACCGGGCAGCAGCCGGGCGGCCCACACCACCAGGACGTATCCCGGCTTCAGCGCCCACTCGCCGGGGACGCGCTCCAGCGCCAGGGTGTCGACGCCGAGTTCCTCGCGCAGTTCGCGCACGAGGGCGCGTTCGGGGGTCTCGCCGGGCTCGACCTTGCCGCCCGGCAGCTCCCAGCGCCCGGCGAGGTCGGGGGGCGCGCTGCGGCGGGCGGCGAGCAGGCGCCCGCCGCGCACCAGGGCGCCCGCGACCACCACGATCCGTTCCGTCATGCGCCGGAGCCTACGGGAGCGGGAGGGGGACCGGCTCCCGGTGGATCACCGGGTTCCGTTCGGCCCGATCCGCTCGACCCAGTAGAGCTGCTTGTGCCCGCGGCCGTCGAGGCTGTCCGCGATCTTCTGGGCCTCGGCGCGCGTCGCGTACCTGCCCACGCGATAGCGATTGCCGTTGTCGTCCTGCCGTATGACGAGCCAGGGAAGCGTGATCGTGCTGTCGTTCATAGCGCCCCTCCACTTCCCGCCCCGGGCCCCCGTCGAACCCCGCATTCCATCGAAACCGCAATACGCATATGCCTGAGCGTACGCCTTACCTTCACGCAGCGAACACGGGTTTACACAAAGAGGTACGCAACCGGCCAGTAAGGAGCGGCGACCCGGGGGGCGCACGCCACCGAACGCGCCGCTCACGACTCCTCGCGGGTCCTCGAACAGGGCGAAGTCGTTCCCCGGTCCGCCACTCGAGAAAGGCCAGATTCCAACCGGGTCCGCGGGCGGCCCCGTTGAGGCGCGGGCACCCGCGCCGACACGCGTGCCCGCCAGGCCCCACGGAACGCCGTACGCGACAACGGGCGAGAGCGCGTGCCGAAGTGACGCGCTGTCACTTCACCGGCAGGTGGTAGGCGATCCGGTAGCGGTCCGCCGGGACCACCACGTCCGCCGTCTCCACCGGCCGGCCCGAGGCGAAGAAGGTGCGCTGGATGACGACGACCACATGGCCGGGCACGCCGCCCAGCGCCAGGAGTTCCTCGGCGAGGCCGGGGCGCGCGCCCACCTCCTCGGTGACGTTGTCCACGATCACGTCGATGGCCGCCATGCGCTCGACGACACCCATGCCGCCGAGCGGGCCCTCCTCGGGGAGCATCACCGGCGTGCGTCCGGTCACGGCGAGCGGCTCCCAGGAGGTGGAGAGCATCATCGCCTCACCGCCGTCGCGGTAGACGTAGTTCGTGCACATCACGCGGTCGCCGGGCTGGATGGCCAGCCGCTCGGCGATCGCGCCGCTCGCCTCGACCTGCCGGCTGTGGGACTCCCAGGTGCCGCGCACCGCGAAGTCGGCCTGCTCCTGACGGAAGGGGGTGGCGCCGTCGTCCGGCCGGTACCCGGAGCGGGCGACGCGGCGCGGCACCGGCCGCTCGCGGACGTAGGTGCCCGAACCGGAGCGGCCCTCGACCAGACCCTCGGCCATGAGCACCTTGCGCGCCTCCAGGGCGACCGTGTCCGAGACTCCGTACTCCTCGCGGATCCTGGCCTGCGAGGGAAGCCGGGTGTGCGGGGGCAGCGAGCCGTCGACGATCTTCTTGCGGAGATCACCCGCGACACGCAGGTACGCCGGCTGCTCACCGAAAGTCACTTGGCCGCTCCCATCAGGTTGTACAGACAGCAACAGCGTGGCAACCGTGGGTTGTGCCATGCAAGCAAAGGCCAGAGAATCACTCGATGTGATGACGCAAGCCCCTTGAGGGCATTACGCAGGCACTTTCTCCCCACTGTGGCTGCCGTCACACCTCGATTCCGGCACCGTCTTCGCCACCGCTACCGGTGCCCCCGCCGTCGTCGTACTTCGGCGGGGTGGTGGCGAGCCCCAGAGCCTCGCGGGTGGTGACCGCCTTCCTCGGGTCGATGAGCTTCAGCGCCTTCTCGTAGTGCGCGGAGAAGGCGTCCGCGTCCGGCGCGTCCGCGGCCTTCGCCCACTCCTTCGCCGAGCGCTCCAGGTCCTCCGCCAGGGCGGCGACCGGCTCGGCCGCGCCCGGCGCGAACCGGTGGGCGGACAGCCCGTCCGCCTCCCCCGCCAGGGCCTCCGAGACCTCGTCCGCCCACTCCTTGTAGCCGGGCAGGTCGTCGTCGATGTACTCGGCGTCGGGCATCGCGGCCAGCGCGTCGTCGATGGCCGCCGCCGAACTCAGATAGGAGTACTGGTCGGAGCCCAGCGTGAGCCGGTCGTTGCGCAGGGAGCCCGTCAGGCCGCCCGCCTCGTCGGCGTCCCCGAACAGGCAGCTCACCTCGCGGTCGCCGCGGCGCCAGCTCTGCGACGTCGGCGTGAAGGAGTACACGCCGACGTTCTCCGGAACGGCCCAGGAGTCCATCGCGTACGTGTTCCGGAGCAGGTAGCACCGCCGGTCGGCCTCGTCGGCGAGCGCGTCGTCCCCGGGGTAGTCGGCCTCGGCCATCTCGAAGTCGGCGAACACCTCGGCGTCGTGCCCGCCCGAACACGGCACCTTGTCGACGTCGACCGCCAGACCCTCCAGCAAGCCGCTCGGCGTGTCGAAGCACTCACCCACCTCCAGCGAGAACGCGGAGTCTCCCGAGCCGCCCGCGCCGTCCTTGAAGCCCTCCCAGAAGTCGCGCGCTCCCCCGGTGGCGACCGTGAGCGCGAGCAGCACGACACCGACCGACGACAGCACGATGCCGGCCACCGCCATGCCCTTGCCGCGTTCGCCGCGCCTCTTGATCTGGACGAGCGCCGCGATCCCGAGCACCAGCCCGACGGCGGGCAGGAAGCAGAGGACACCGAGGACCAGCGCCGCGATCGCGAGCCCGTTGAAGGGAACGGGCCGGTTGTACGGGGAGTAGCCCTGCCCCCAGGGCTGATACGGGCCCGCGTACGGGGACTGCTGGTACGGCCCCTGCTGGTACGGCCCCTGCTGGTACGGCCCCTGCTGGTACGGGCCCTGCGGGTACGGCCCCTGCTGGAAGGGTCCTTGGGGGTGCGGAGCCTGCGGATACGGAGGCGTCCCCGGCGGCGGGTACGGCCCCTCGGGCTGCTGCGGGCCGGGCGGCGGGGGTATGGCCACGGTTTCCCTTGCTCCTCATCCGTCCGCTGCGGAACGCGCGTACGACTGTCGAATGGCTGCGCGCATCGTAAGCACGGCCCGGACGGGATCCCTACGGGGCCGCCCGGACGGCCGCCGGGGCACGGCCGCTCCGGAACACGCGGAACGGTCCCTTCCCCGGCCTCGCCTCTAACCTGCACCCATGACTGCACTGCCGGACTGCTTCTGCCCGACGGACGGCACCCGTGTACCCGCCGGCTCGCTCTCCTGGTGCTGCCCGGTCTGCCGCGGCCCGCTCGACCTGGACTTCACGCCCACGCCGGCCCCCCTCGCGTCCCTCACCGGCCGGGTGAACTCGCTGTGGCGGTACGCGGAGTGCCTGCCGCTGGCCTCGCCCACGGTCAGCCTCGGCGAGGGCCGCACTCCCCTGGTCCCCCTGGGCGAAGGCGTCCTCGCCAAGCTCGACTTCCTGATGCCGACGCTGTCGTTCAAGGACCGCGGGGCCGTCCTGCTGGCCGAACTGGCGCTGCGGCTCGGGCCCCGCCAGGTGCTCGCGGACAGCAGCGGCAACGCGGGCACGGCCGTCGCCGCGTACTGCGCGCGGGCCGGGCTGCCCTGCACGGTGTACGTCCCCGAGGGCACCTCGCCCAAGAAGCTGGAGCAGATCGAGGCGCACGGGGCACGGCTGCGGGTGGTCGAGGGCGACCGCGAGGCGACGGCACGCGCGGCACGCGAGGCGGCCGACGAGGACGGCGTGTTCTACGCCTCGCACGTCTTCAACCCGTACTTCCTGCACGGCACGAAGACGTACGTCCACGAACTCTGGGAGGACCTCGGCGGACGTCTGCCGGACGTCCTCGTGCTGCCGGTCGGCAACGGCACGCTGCTCCTCGGCGCCGCCCTCGCGGTGGCCGAACTGCACGCGGCGGGGCTGATCGACAAGAGACCCGCCCTGTACGCCGTCCAGGCCGCCGCGGTCGCCCCGCTGGCCCGGGCGTGGTCCGAGGGGGCCGACGATCTCGTCGGTGTCACTCCGCCGGCGCCCACGTTCGCCGAGGGCATCGCGATCCCGCACCCGCTGAGGGCCCGCCAGATCCTGGGCGCGGTACGCGCGTCCGGGGGCGCCTTCCTGACCGTGACGGAGGACCGGATCCGCCACGCGCAGTCGGACCTCGCCGGGCGCGGGCTGTACGTGGAGTCGACGGGCGTGGCCTGCTGGGCGGCGATCCGCGAGGGCGCCCTCGGCCGACGGGAGGCCGTGGTGCCACTGTGCGGTGCCGGCGTGAAGACGGGCATGGCCCGCGCCTGATCCAGGGCCGCACGACCCGGCCGGAGATCCGGACCGCGCGGCCTCACACGGTGAGGCCCAGACGGGCCTGTTCCTCCTCGACGATCCGGCGCGCCAGCTCGGTGTCCGACACGTCGACCGCGTCCGGTGTGGCTTCCGCAACGGCGCTGCGGCGGGCATAGGCGTCGAAGAGGCGGGTCTTGCTCTCCAGTATCTTCACCATGCGTTCGTCGACTCCCCCGGTGGCGAGGAGGCGGTACACACGAACCGGCCTGACCTGGCCCATTCGGTGAGCCCGGGCCACCGCCTGGTGTTCGATGGTCGGCTTGATCTGGGGTTCGCAGATGACGACGACGGAGGCCGCCTGCATGTTGAGGCCGATGCCCGCCGCCTGGATCTGCGCCAGGAGCACCGCCGGGCCCTGGACGTCGGCGAAGTCGTCCACGATCTGCTGGCGCCGCCCGGCCGGAACGCTTCCCGTGAGCGGACCGAACAGCGGAGTGCGGTCGGCGGCTCCCGCGGCGAGCTCTTCCTTCACCACGCTCAGTACGTCCTTGAAATTGGAGAAGACCACCGTCTTCTGCCCGTTCTCGCCGGCCTCCTGAACGATCTGCCGGAGCCGGTCCAGCTTGGCCGACTTCTCGGGGCGCATGTACGCGGCCCTGCGCATCGCCATGAAGTTGCCCGCGCGCACGGCTTCCCGGTAGGCCGCCTCGTCCGACGCGCTCAGCTCCTCCCACTCGTCGGTCTGCTGAAGACTGGGGAGTTCCGTCAGCACGTCCTCCTGGTTGCGTCGCAGGTAGACCGGGGCCACGGCCTTGCGGAAGGCGACCGATCCGGCCAGCGTGTCCCGTTCGCCCAGGGAGTCCGCGACACCACCGTCGAGCATCCGGACCAGGTCGCGGAACTCGGCGACCCGGTTCTCCATCGGGGTTCCGGTCATGAAGAGGGCACGCCCGCAACGCTCCGCCCACAGGGCGACCGCCTGGGACCGTTTGGCCTTCGGGTTCTTCACGAAGTGCGCTTCGTCGACCACGAGCAGCCCGACCTCTCCGCCGCCCGGCGCGGGAAAACCGCGCAGCGCGTCGAACGTGGTCACCGCGACCCCGCCGCGCTCCTTCCAGTCGGCGAGCGCGTGGTGCCGGTCGGAGCCGTGGAGCACCGCGACCCTGAGGGCGCTGCGGGCCTCGATCTCCCGCGTCCAGTTCACGAGGACACTCGCCGGGCAGACGACCATGAAGCGGTTCTGCCCCTGGGCGGCCAGGTGTGCCATCACGGCGATCGCCTGGACGGTCTTCCCGAGGCCCATCTCGTCGCCGAGTATCACCTTGCGCTGCGCGAGCGCGAACCGTGCGCCGAACGCCTGATAGCCGCGCAGGGAGACGCGCCGGTGCGCGTCGTCCAGTTGCTGGGTCCGTACCCGCTCGGCGATCTCGTCCGGCAGGAATCCCTCGGCGGCGGCCGAGTCCGGCACCCGGTCGGAGATCTCGGCCAGCAGGCTGTAGTACTCGGCGGAGCGGAGCTCGAAGTCCACCCAGGCCGCCAGGTCGGACGAGGCCCCCCGGAGCAGGTCCACCGACGCCTGGGCGAGCAGCCCGGGCAGACCCGCCCGCTCCGCCTCGTCCACCAGCGACCGGATCTCGGTGACCGCGGCCAGCGCGCGGGTCTTCTTCTCCCGGCCCGCCAGAAGCATCCGGAACCGTCCGGCGGCCGGCCTGGCCTCGGCGAGTGACGGACCGAGCCGCTCCGACAGGACGGTGGCCCTGTCGACGGCGCGGCGGGCGTCCGGGCCGGCCTCCGCCAGTACGTGCAAAGCCATGACGAGCGCGGTGGTGCCCGGCTCCGGCCGGTCCACGTCGATGTGGACGGCCACGGTCTCGCGCACGGCCTCGGCGAGCCGGCCGGCGGCCGCGAGCATCTGGTCGACGGTCCGCTGCCCCACACCGGGAATCTGGCGCAACCTGTAGGGGCCCGCCCGGAGAACACTGCCGACCGTGCGCAGCCTGTTCTTCTCGACGTTCCCCAGCCGGAGCCGCCCCTCGGTGACGTCCTGCAGCCGGGCGACGGGGATGGCGTCGAGCTCCCGCTCGACCGCCGCGTCGTGGATCGGCTTCAGCGCCGCCCGTACGGCCTCCACCGCCCGTGCGTGGTCACCGACCACGGCCTGCGCCGCCTCGTACAGCCGCGCTCCCCCGGCGACCGTGTCCCTCTCACCACGCCCCACGCTTCCGCCCCTCCTCGCCTCCCCGCATCCTCCCATCGCGCGTCTGCGGCAAGAGCAGGATGTCCGCCCGCAACATTGTGTACATGGCACACTCGGTACATTTGAGCGCATGACGCAGCCGCTGCCCGTAAAGTCCATCCGCGACGTGCGTGCACACCTGGCGGAGGTGGTGGAGCGCGCAGACCGCGACGACGTGCCCACGGTGATCACTCGCCGGGGCAAGGAAGTCGCCGCCGTCGTCTCCATCGAGGTATTGCGCAAGTACCAGGAATAGGAAGAGCGCGAGATCAACCGGATCATCGACGAACGCATGGCCGACCCGGCGCCCGGCATCCCGATCGAGGACGTCATGAGGGAGACGCTGGCGCGCAATGAGTGACTGCCGGACCGTCTTCCGGCCCGAGGCGCAGGCCGAACTCCGGAAGATCCCTCGCGCCATGGCATTGCGCGTCCTGGCCAAGCTGACCGAGCTGGAGAGCGACCCCCTCGGCTTCGACACCACCGCGCTCGTGTCCCGGCCGGAGCGTCGCCGGCTAAGGGTCGGCGACCACCGCGTCGTCTACACGATCGACAACGGTGACCTGGTGGTCTGGGTCGTTCAAGCGGGGCACCGCTCCACCGTTCACGAGACCTGAAAGCCACTGGCCCGACGGCAGCCATCCCAGCACCATCCCAGCAAGGGAAAAACCAAGGGCCCGACTCCGAAGAGTCGAGCCCTCTCCGACCTGTATGTGGGCCAGATCAGCGACGTGGCGATAGGCCAGCCGCTACACGTTGAAGCGGAACTCCACCACGTCCCCGTCCTGCATGACGTACTCCTTGCCCTCCATGCGGGCCTTGCCCTTGGCGCGGGCCTCGGCGACCGAGCCGGTCTCGACCAGGTCGGCGAAGGAGATGACCTCGGCCTTGATGAAGCCCTTCTGGAAGTCGGTGTGGATGACACCGGCGGCCTCGGGGGCGGTGGCGCCCTTCTTGATGGTCCAGGCGCGGGATTCCTTGGGACCGGCCGTCAGGTAGGTCTGCAGGCCGAGGGTGTTGAAGCCGACGCGGGCCAGGGTGGCGAGGCCGGGCTCCTCGGCGCCCACCGACTCCAGGAGCTCCATGGCGTCCGCCTCGTCGAGCTCGGCGAGGTCCTGCTCCAGCTTGGCGTTGAGGAAGATCGCCTCGGCGGGGGCGACCAGGGTGCGCTGCTCGGCCTTGAAGTCGTCGTCGACCAGCTCGTCCTCGTCCACGTTGAAGACGTAGAGGAACGGCTTGGTGGTGAGCAGGTGCAGGTCGTGCAGCAGTTCTTCCTTGCCGGAGCCCTGGACGATGCCCGCGGAGAAGAGGGTGTCGCCCTTCTCCAGGATCTCCTTGGCAGCCTCGACCGCCGCGACCTTGGGCACGACGTCCTTCTTGATGCGCGACTCCTTCTGGAGGCGCGGCAGGACCTTCTCGATGGTCTGGAGGTCGGCGAGGATCAGCTCGGTGTTGATCGTCTCGATGTCGTCCTTGGGCGAGACCTTGCCGTCGACGTGCACGACGTTCTCGTCCTTGAAGGCACGGATGACCTGGCAGATCGCGTCCGACTCACGGATGTTCGCGAGGAACTTGTTGCCCAGGCCCTCGCCCTCGCTGGCACCGCGCACGATGCCGGCGATGTCCACGAAGTCGACGGTCGCCGGGAGGATCTTCTGCGAGGAGAAGATCTCGGCCAGCTTGGTGAGACGGGCGTCGGGGACGCCGACCACGCCGACGTTCGGCTCGATCGTGGCGAACGGGTAGTTGGCCGCGAGCACGTCGTTCTTGGTCAGGGCGTTGAACAGGGTCGACTTGCCGACATTGGGCAGACCGACGATTCCGATCGTGAGCGACACGTTGCGACTTCCCGTACGAGAGGATGGGCGAAGGGCCCTCCAGAAGAGCGGGCCGATCCACCAGTCTACGGCGTGACCCGGCTCCCGCCCGCGAGGTATCGAACGCATGGCCAAGCTCTTTCCACGGCCTCGCCTTCGGCGGTCTCCGGCGTGTCCGAGGAGCCATTCCACACATAAAACGACCTAAGTTGGTCCAGTGGAGCAACACAGGACGCGTCCCCCTCAGTACAGACCGCGACGCGGGGCACCTGTTCCGGCACAGTCCGGACGGGCCGCGGGCGGCGGTGTCCGACGGGAGGGCCCGGTGGCGCGGCGGCCCGCGCCCGCGGGTGTCCGGCAGCCGCGCCGGACGTCGCGCCCGCGGCTGACCGGGCTCGGCGGCGGCCTGTTCTGCGGCGCGACGATGTTCGCGCTCGCCTGCCTCGACCACCTGCTGTTCGACGGGTCGGCGACGGTGTACGGGGTGCTGTTCCTGCCGGTGTGCGTGCTGACCGCGCTGTGGGTGCGGCCCGGCGACCTGGTGACCGCCCCCGTGGTCGTACCGATCGCCTTCGCCTTCGGACTGCCGCCGATCACCGACGACGGCGGAGGCGGCTTCGGCGGCAGCCTCATGGGCCTGGTCACCGCCCTCGCCCTCCAGGCGGGCTGGCTGTACGGGGGAACGCTGGCCGCGGTCCTCGTCGTGGCCGTCCGCCGGGTCGGCCTGATGTCCCGCCGCCGGGCCGCCCGGCGGCGGGACCGGGCACACGGCGTGCCGCCCGGCAGACAGGCCCGCTGACCGGACCCGTCGATCGGACCCGCCGATCCGGCACGCCGGACCTCGTACGGTCGCGGACCCCGCACGGTCGCGGGCCTCGTACCGACGCGGCCCTCGTACCGTCGCGGGCCGCGTCGCCGTCGCCGCCCGATGCCGCCGGGCCCGATGACGCCGGGCCCGAGGCCGCCGTCGGGCCCGGCGGCCTCGCGGCTACCGGCCGATCTGCGCCGCCCGCATCGCCGCGCCCACGATCCCGGCGTTGTTCTGGAGCTGCGCGGGGACGATCTCCGCCTTGATGTCCTGGATCAGCGGCAGGAACTTGTCGGCCTTGCGGCTGACGCCTCCGCCGATGATGAAGAGCTCCGGGGAGAAGAGCATCTCGACATGGGCGAGGTACTTGGTGACGCGGCGCGACCAGTGTTCCCAGGTCAGTTCGTGGTCGTCCTTGGCCTTGGTGGAGGCCCGCTTCTCGGCGTCGTGGCCGTTCAGTTCGAGGTGGCCCAGCTCGGTGTTCGGGACCAGCTCGCCTTCGGTGAAGACGGCGCTGCCGATGCCGGTGCCGAAGGTGAGCAGGATGACCGTGCCCCGGCGGCCCTTCCCCGCGCCGAACTCCATCTCGGCGACACCCGCCGCGTCCGCGTCGTTCAGCACGGTCACCGGCAGGCCGCCCAGCCGCTCGCCGAGCAACGCGCCCGCGTCGGTGTCGATCCAGGCCTTGTCGACGTTGGCCGCCGTACGGATCGTGGAACCACCGGTCACCACACCGGGGAAGGTGATGCCCACCGGGCCCGTCCAGCCGAAGTGGTCGATGACGTCCTTCACGCCGTCGGCCACCGCGTCGGGCGTCGCCGGGTGCGGGGTGAGCACCTTGTGGCGCTCCTCCGCCAGGTCCCCGCGATCAAGGTCCACAGGGGCGCCCTTGATCCCGGATCCGCCAATGTCCACACCGAAGATCTTCATGGCCCTACGTTACGACGTACGGCTGATCGTCACTTCCCGGACGGACCACCCGTACGCGCCTCCACCAGCGCGGCCGCCTCGGCGCGCAGGTCGCGGCGCAGCTCCTTGGGGAGCGAGAAGGTGATGGACTCCTCGGCGGCCTTGACGAGCTCCACGTCCTCGAAGCCGTGCCCGGACAGGAGCTCCAGGACCTGCTCGACGAGGATCTCGGGGACGGAGGCGCCGGAGGTGACGCCGACCGTGCTCACACCCTCCAGCCAGGCCTCGTCGATCTCCTCGGCGAAGTCCACCAGGTACGCGGCACGGGCGCCGGCCAGCTTGGCGACCTCGACCAGCCGGACCGAGTTGGAGGAGTTGCGCGACCCGACCACGATGACCAGCTCGGCCTCCGCGCCCATCTGCTTCACGGCGAGCTGACGGTTCTGCGTGGCGTAGCAGATGTCGTCGCTCGGCGGGGAGATGAGGAGGGGGAACTTCTCCTTCAGGGCGTCGACCGTCTCCATGGTCTCGTCGACGGAGAGGGTGGTCTGGGAGAGCCAGACGACCTTGGAGGGGTCGCGGACCTCGACCTTGGCGACGTCGTCGGGGCCGTCGACCAGGGTGATGTGGTCGGGCGCCTCCCCGGAGGTGCCGATGACCTCCTCGTGGCCCTCGTGCCCGATGAGGAGGATGTCGAAGTCCTCGTTCGCGAAGCGGACGGCTTCCTTGTGGACCTTGGTGACCAGCGGGCACGTCGCGTCGATGGTGGCGAGCTTGCCGGCGGCGGCCTCGTCGTGGACGACGGGGGAGACGCCGTGTGCCGAGAACATGACGATGGACCCCTCGGGGACCTCCGCCGTCTGCTCGACGAAGATCGCGCCCTTCTTCTCCAGGGTCTGCACGACGTACTTGTTGTGGACGATCTCGTGACGGACGTAGATCGGGGCCCCGTACTGCTCGAGGGCCTTCTCCACGGCGATCACGGCGCGGTCCACGCCCGCGCAGTAGCCACGGGGGGCGGCGAGCAGGACACGGCGGCCAGGCGAAGCGGTCATGCCCCCATCGTAAGGCCGCGCCCGGCGGGTCAGGGATCGCCTCCTCGGAGAGACTGTGGGCAGCCGCTGGGGGCGGGACCAGGCGATTCCCGGGAGGCACGATGTCCGACGCGCGGACCACCGCCGGCACGGACCCGGCGGGGCAGGGGCTGCGGCGCAGCCTCGGCTTCCGGGACCTGGTCGTCTACGGGCTGCTGTTCATCGCCCCGATGGCCCCGGTCGGGGTCTTCGGAGCGCTGGACGCGAGGTCGCACGGGGCGGTGGCGCTGGTCTACGTCGTCGCGACGGCGGCCATGGCGTTCACCGCCTTCAGCTACGCCCAGATGGTCCGGGTGGTCCCCCAGGCGGGTTCGGTGTTCGCCTACGCGCGCGCGGGGCTCGGCCCGGAGGCGGGGTTCGTCGCGGGGTGGATGGTGATGCTGGACTATCTGCTCATTCCGGCGGTGGCCTACCTGTTCTCCGGGATCGCCATGAACGCGCTGGTCCCGGAGGTGTCCCGGTGGGTGTGGACCACGCTCGCCGTCGTCGTCACGACGTTCCTCAACCTCCGGGGGTCCGCACGGCGGCGCGCGCCGGCTTTGTGGTGCTCGCGATGGAGATCGTGGTCCTCGTCGTCTTCGTCGTGGCGGCGGCCGTGGTGCTCGCGCGCGACGGCGCGCGGCGCGACTGGCTGTCCCCGCTGTCGGGTGACGGCACCCAGGGCGCGTTCGCGCTGTCGGCGGTCGTCGGCGCCGTCTCGGTCGCCGTCCTGTCCTTCCTGGGCTTCGACGCGATCGCCTCCTTCGCCGAGGAGGTCACGGGCGGTTCGCAGAAGGTGGCTCGGGCGGTGCTGTTCTGTCTGGCGCTGGCGGGTGTGCTGTTCATCGCGCAGACGTATCTGGCGGCCCTGCTGGAGCCGCTGCCGTCCGCGCGGCTCGCCGCCGACCCCGCCCTCCAGGGTCCGGCCTTCTACGACGCCGTGGACGCCTCCGTCGGCTCGTGGCTGCACAACCTGGTGGCGGCCGGCAAGGCGATCGGCGCGGCGTTCGCGGCGCTGGCCGGGCAGGCCGCGGCCGGGCGGATCGTCTTCGCGATGGCCCGGGACCGGAGGCTGCCGCGGGTGCTGGCGCGGACCGGCTCCGGGGTGCCGCAGGCGGCCCTGTCGTGCGCCGCGGTGATCACTCTGGTCGCCGCGGTCTGGGCGGCGCGCCGCGACGACGGCCTCGACAAGCTGGTCTCGGTGGTCGACATCGGCGCCCTGACGGCGTTCACGCTGCTGCACGCGTCGGTGGTGGGCTGGTTCGCCGTACGGCGCCGGGGCGGGCCGGTGGTGTGGTGGCGGCACGTCCTCCTGCCCGTACTGGGGGCCGCGATCACCGTCGCGGTGATCATCGAGGCGTCGGGAACGGCTCAGGCGGCGGGTCTCGTATGGCTGGCGGCGGGCTTGGTGGTGCTGTTCGCCCAACGGGGGCGAGCCGGGTCCGCGGCCGGGTGACGCGCCGTGCCGCGCGGCTGCCGTCCGGCGCGATCCGGTCGGGACGGGCCCGGCGGTCGGGGTACGGGTCGGGGTGCCCGACCCGTACCGGGCGCGGGGGCGTTGTCGGTGCAGGCCACTAGGCTCGGCGCATGGCTCTCAACACGTCCGCGGACGCTCCGCTGCCCGTCGGAGAGGTGTCACGGCTCATCGGGGGATGGATCGACCGGCTCGGCGCGGTGTGGGTCGAGGGGCAGATCACCCAGTTGTCGCGGCGCCCCGGCGCGGGCGTCGTCTTCCTGACACTGCGCGACCCGTCGTACGACATCTCGGTGAGCGTGACCTGCTACCGCCAGGTCTTCGACGCGGTCGCCGACGTCGTGAGCGAGGGCGCCCGGGTGGTCGTCCACGCCAAGCCGGAGTGGTACGCGCCGCGCGGGCAGCTCTCCCTGCGGGCCGCCGAGATCAAGCCGGTGGGCGTGGGGGAACTCCTCGCCCGCCTCGAACAGCTGAAGAAGTCGCTGACGGCCGAGGGGCTGTTCGCGGCCGATCGCAAGAAGGCGCTGCCGTTCCTGCCGCAGCTCATCGGGCTGGTGTGCGGGCGGGCGTCGGCGGCCGAGCGTGACGTCCTGGAGAACGCGCGGCGCCGCTGGCCCGCCGTCCGCTTCGAGGTGCGCAACGTCGCCGTGCAGGGTGTGCACGCCGTGCCGCAGGTCGTGCAGGCGGTGAAGGAGCTGGACGCGCTCGACGAGGTCGACGTGATCGTCGTGGCGCGCGGCGGCGGCAGCGTGGAGGACCTGCTGCCGTTCTCCGACGAGCAGCTCGTCCGCGCGGTCGCGGCCTGCCGCACCCCGGTCGTGTCGGCGATCGGGCACGAGCCGGACAGTCCGCTGCTCGACCTCGTGGCCGACCTGCGGGCCTCCACCCCGACCGACGCCGCCAAGAAGGTCGTGCCGGACGTCGGGGAGGAGTACGAGCGGGTGCGGCTCCTGCGGGACCGCGCGCGGCGCTGCGTCCAGTCGTTCGTCGACCGTGAGGAGCGCGGCCTCGCGCAGGCGCTGGCCCGGCCCTCGATGGAGGATCCGTACCGGATGATCGACGAGCGGGCGGACCAGGTCTCCGCCCTGCTCGACCGGGGCCGGCGCACGCTCGGGCATCTGCTGGACCGCGCGGACTCGGAGCTGACGCACACCCACGCGCGCGTGGTGGCCCTCTCCCCCGCGGCGACCCTCCGACGGGGGTACGCGGTGCTGCAGAGGGCCGACGGTCATGTGGTCCGGGACCCGGCCGAGGTGACGGCGGACGAGACCCTGCGGGCGCGGGTCGCCGAGGGTGAATTCACGGTTCGAGTCGATGCATAGGGTGGGCACATGACCAGCAAGGTGGACGAGGCGCTCGGGTACGAGCAGGCACGGGACGAGCTGATCGAGGTCGTACGCCGCCTGGAGGCGGGCGGTACGACCCTGGAGGAGTCCCTGGCGCTCTGGGAGCGCGGCGAGGAGCTGGCCAAGGTGTGCCGACGCTGGCTGGAGGGCGCTCGGGCCCGTCTGGACGCCGCCCTGGCCGAGGAGTCCCAGGAGCAGGAAGAGGACGCCGGCTCCGGGTCCGAGTGACGAGCGGTGCCGGCACCGGGTGACGAGCGGCTCCGCGTGACGAGCGGCTCCGTGTCCGGGTGATGTCCTGCTCCGAGTGACTCCAGCGGGGCCCGCGACACGGCGGGCCCCCTTTTTTCGATCCCTTTTTCGATCCTTCCGCCTGTGAAGCGGATCACCACGCCCCGCTTTTGGTTGAACTTTAAACCTCCTCGACGTACTGTCGTACTCGCCAACAGATCCCCCCGGATCCACCGCACATACCGAGAAGGTTCTCCATGTCTCTCGTCCTTGACCCCACCGCTCAGGACCTGCTGTTCCGCGAAGCCCGCACGGCGAACACGTTCACCGACGAGCCGGTGACCGACGAGCAGGTGCAGGCGATCTACGACCTGGTCAAGTACGGCCCGACCGCCTTCAACCAGTCGCCGCTGCGCATCACCCTGGTCCGCTCCCCCGAGGCCCGCGAGCGCCTGGTGCAGCACCTCGCCGAGGGCAACCGGGCGAAGACCGCCGCCGCCCCGCTGGTCGCGATCCTCTCCGCGGACAACGAGTTCCACGAGGAACTGCCGGCGCTCCTCCCCCACTTCCCCGCCGCCAAGGACATGTTCTTCTCCGAGCGCCCGGTCCGTGAGAGCGCCGCCGCGATGAACGCCGCGCTCCAGGCCGCCTACTTCATCATCGGCGTCCGGGCCGCCGGCCTCGCCGCGGGCCCGATGACCGGCGCCGACCTCGCCGGTGTCCAGAAGGAGTTCCTGGACGACGACCACACCCCGCTGATGATCGTGAACATCGGCAGGCCGGGCGAGGACGCCTGGTTCCCGCGCAGCCCGCGCCTGGACGCCGACCAGGTCATCACGACCGTCTGACCGACGGCACCGAGGGAGCGGCCGGCACCGCCGTTCACTCCCGCACCCGCACCAGACAAGAAGGGCCCCCGGCGCTGCCGCCGGGGGCCCTTCTCCATGCCTTACGGGTTCCACGGGACCGTACGGGCGGGACTACGAGGTCTTCAGGGCCTCCGCCATCTTCACCAGCGTGCCGAACGACCCGGTGCCGGTCACCACCGTCGTGGCGCCCTTGTCCTGAAGGACGAGGGCGTCGTAGTGGTCGCCCTCGTAGCGCTGCCAGGTCCGGTCGCCGATGCGCTGGGTGGCCTTCGTCTGCCGGGCGCCCTGGCTCGCCGCGTCGATGAACACGGCCGGCCGCTGAGTGGACTGCTCGACCGCCACGTACTGACCGTCGGGGGCCTGGAAGCCCAGATGCCAGGCGTCGAACTCGCTGCCGTCGTAGCGCACCGAGGTCGCCTTCCACGCCGAGGGCAGCCCTTGGGGCGCCGCCACGGGATAGCTCGCCGCGCGGCGAGCCGTCAGCAGCTCGACCTTGTAGTCGACGCGCTTGAGATCCGGCTCGGAGTCGTCATGCGGAATGAAGATGTAGATGACGCCCGCCATGAGCGAGATGAGGCCCAGGGAAAGAATCATGTCCCGGACCGACTGCTTGCCTTTCGTACCTGCCACGCACCTATCGTCGCAGGTGCCCTGGCCTGCTCATCCGTGGGCCCCCCTGCTCATTTTGCAAGCCTGACGATAGAGTCGGGGCCACACCCTCATCCGGCCGTCGTCGTATCAGAAAGGTGCGTGTCGATGACCGAGCATCATCTGCCCTCCGAACTCGAAGTCCCGTCGGAAGCCCCCGACCGCAACCTCGCCCTCGAACTCGTCCGCGTCACCGAGGCCGCCGCGATGGCCGCGGGCCGCTGGGTCGGCCGCGGCGACAAGAACGGTGCCGACGGTGCCGCCGTCCGGGCCATGCGCACCCTCGTCTCCACCGTCTCGATGAACGGCGTCGTCGTCATCGGCGAGGGGGAGAAGGACGAGGCCCCGATGCTCTTCAACGGGGAGCGCGTGGGCGACGGGACCGGCCCCGAGTGCGACATCGCCGTCGACCCGATCGACGGAACCACGCTCACCGCCAAGGGCATGACGAACGCGATCGCCGTGCTCGCCGCCGCGGACCGCGGCACCATGTTCGACCCGTCCGCGGTCTTCTACATGGACAAGCTGGTCACCGGCCCGGAGGCGGCCGACTTCGTCGACATCAACGCGTCCGTGGCGGTGAACATCCGCCGGGTCGCCAAGGCCAAGCGGGTCACGCCCGAGGACGTCACGGTCGTCATCCTCGACCGGCCGCGCCACGACGGGATCATCAAGGAGATCCGGGAGACCGGCGCGCGCATCAAGCTGATCTCCGACGGCGACGTCGCGGGCTCCATCCTCGCGCTGCGCGAGGGCACCGGCATCGACCTGCTGCTCGGCATCGGAGGCACGCCCGAGGGCATCATCTCGGCCTGTGCCGTCAAGTGCCTCGGCGGCACCATCCAGGGCAAGCTGTGGCCGAAGGACGACGAGGAGCGGCAGCGGGCCATAGACGCCGGGCACGACCTCGACCGCGTCCTGACCACGAACGACCTGGTCTCCGGCGAGAACGTCTTCTTCGTCGCGACCGGCATCACCGACGGCGAGCTGCTGCGCGGGGTGCGCTACCGCTCCGAGACCGCGACGACCGAGTCGATCGTGATGCGATCCAAGTCGGGCACGGTCCGCCAGATCCGGTCGGAGCACCGGCTGAGCAAGCTGCGTGCGTACAGCGCGATCGACTTCGACCGCGCCAAGTAGGACCACCGGCCCGGAGGGCCGGGCGCCGACACGGCGCGAAAGGGGCGCCCCTTGTGCGGAGGGGCGCCCCTTTCTCCTGCGCGGACCAGGACTGAAGCCCACCCGCGCCGACCACGGCCGAAGTCCCGCGCCGACACCGGATGACGTCTTCGGGCCGGGTGCCGGCACCGGCCGACGCGGTCCCGTGCGGCCACCGTCCGACGGCTCGCCCGCGCCGGCACCGGACAACACCTTCCGGCGCCCGCACCGGCCGACGGCCCTCCCGCACCGACTCCGGCCCGGCACCCGGGCGGACGCACGAGTACCGCTTCGAGGCGGCGGGCGGCACGGCTGCCGCGTGTACCCCGTTGCCGTGTGCACGGGACGGCCCTGCCCGGCTCCCCACCGCTTCGCGCGTGCGGGGTGGGTCAGCCGGCCGCGGCTATCGTGCCGCGGGCGGCCTTCTTGAGCTCCAGGTCGCGGCGGCGTCGCCGGGCGAGCACGACACGGCGCTCGGCGGCGGTCAGGCCGCCCCAGACGCCGTACGGCTCGGGTTGCAGCAACGCGTGTTCGCGGCACTCGACCATGACCGGACAGCGGGCGCAGACGCGCTTGGCCGCCTCCTCCCGGGAGAGCCGGGAAGCGGTCGGCTCCTTGGAGGGGGCGAAGAACAGGCCGGCTTCGTCACGCCTGCACACCGCCTCCGTGTGCCATGGCGCTTCCTGATCCCTGTCCCGCACGGGCGCCCGCTGGGCCGGAACGGCAGCTACCTGCAGGGACTGATGCGGCGGTTGCAGCACGGGTCTACTCCTGACGACGGCTTCGCGAGCGTGCTGGGCACCGCGGAAGTTCCGCAGCGCCCTCCAAGAGACGATGCAGCAAGCCCTACCCGCTGTACGCGCGCCTATGCACTGCGTGCCGAAGCCCGGCCGTTCTCACGCGTGATCGATCGTCCGCGGCGGAGCGACCGCATCCGCCACCCGCATATTCACGAGCGTCAATGACCGAGGTGTTTGCGCAAACTCCGGTCCAGCCGGTCCGCCACCCGGTCGTTCACCCGGCTCGTGACCCGGTCGAGGATGTCCGCGATGAGCTTGCCGCGCTTGGGCCTCGCCTCGACGTTCCCCAGGACGGCGAGGCCGTCGATGTAGACCACGGGCGCGTCGGGGTCGCCCGAGTCCAGCGTGTCCACCTCGAAGTTGCCGAGCACCCCGCCGCCGCTGCCGCGCAGCGAGACGTTCTCCGGCACGAGGATCTCGACGTTGCCGAACACCGAGACCGCCTTGATCACGACCTGCTGGTACTCGAAGATCGCCTCGCTCAGGTCGATCTCGACGTTGCCGAAGACCGAGTACGCGTGGATGCGCCGGCCCGCCCGCCAGCGGCCCTTGCGGACGGCGGAACTGAAGACCGCCACCACGTTGTCGTCGGCCTCCGCCGGGATCGCGCCCTGGGTGGGGCGGTTGGGCGCGGAGACGTAGGCGGAGGCCGCGCGGCCCGTGTGGGCGGCGGGCAGGTCACGGACGAACTGGTCGAGCTCGCCGACCGTCTTGGTGGCCAGTACGCCCTCGACCCGCTCGGCATGCTCCTCGGCGGTCAGGCGCCCCTCGGCGAGGGCCTCGCGCAGGATGTCGGTGATCCGGTCGCGATCGGCGTCGGAAGCACGCAGTTCGGCCGGCTTCGCCGCCGTGGCGGCACTCGCGTCGGGGCTCTTTTGAAGGTCCACGGCAACAGCGTACCCAAACGCGATAGATCGCGACTACCCCTGGCGCGCCACCCGCGGGAAACCCGCTCTCCCCCGGGACCGACGGTCCGATGTCCGAACTGAGCCTTACCTCACAGCCTCGGCGCCCGTGCCAGGTTCTACGCTGGTGGACGCTGCCGATGACGGCCGGCCTCGGGCGAGTGAGCCGAAGGGGTGCGCCCGAGGCGACCGAGCCCCGAAAAAGCTGACTGTCGAGTGAGGAATAGGCGAGATGCCTGAGTTTGCGTACACCGATCTGCTCCCCCAGGGAGAGGACACCACGCCGTACCGGCTGGTTACCTCCGAGGGTGTCTCCACCTTCGAGGCCGACGGACGCACGTTCCTCAAGGTGGAGCCGGAGGCGCTGCGCAAGCTCGCCACGGAGGCCATCCACGACATCCAGCACTACCTGCGCCCGGCGCACCTCGCCCAGCTGCGCCGCATCATCGACGACCCGGAAGCCTCGGCGAACGACAAGTTCGTCGCCCTGGACCTGCTGAAGAACGCGAACATCGCGGCGGCAGGCGTCCTCCCCATGTGCCAGGACACCGGCACGGCGATCGTCATGGGCAAGCGCGGCCAGAACGTGCTCACCGAGGGCGGCGACGAGGCCGCCCTCTCGCGCGGCATCTACGACGCGTACAAGAACCTGAACCTGCGCTATTCGCAGATGGCCCCGCTGACCATGTGGGACGAGAAGAACACCGGCTCGAACCTGCCGGCGCAGATCGAGCTGTACGCCACCGACGGCGGCGCCTACAAGTTCCTGTTCATGGCCAAGGGCGGCGGCTCCGCCAACAAGTCGTTCCTCTACCAGGAGACGAAGGCGGTCCTCAACGAGGGCTCCATGATGAAGTTCCTGGAGGAGAAGATCCGCTCGCTGGGGACGGCCGCGTGCCCGCCGTACCACCTGGCGATCGTCGTCGGCGGCACGAGCGCCGAGTACGCGCTGAAGACCGCGAAGTACGCCTCCGCGCACTACCTGGACGAGATCCCCTCGGAGGGCTCCGAGCTCGGCCACGGCTTCCGGGACAAGGAGCTGGAGGAGAAGGTCTTCGAGCTGACCCAGAGGATCGGCATCGGCGCGCAGTTCGGCGGCAAGTACTTCTGCCACGACGTGCGCGTGGTGCGCCTGCCCCGCCACGGCGCGTCCTGCCCGGTCGCCATCGCCGTGTCCTGCTCGGCCGACCGCCAGGCCGTCGCGAAGATCACCGCCGAGGGCGTCTTCCTGGAGCAGCTGGAGACCGACCCCGCGCGCTTCCTGCCGGAGACCACGGACGAGCACCTGGACGAGGCCGGTGACGTCGTGAAGATCGACCTCAACCAGCCGATGGACGACATCCTCGCCGAGCTGACGAAGTACCCGGTCAAGACCCGTCTCTCGCTCTCCGGCCCGCTCGTCGTGGCGCGCGACATCGCGCACGCCAAGATCAAGGAGCGGCTGGACGCGGGCGAGGAGATGCCGCAGTACCTGAAGGACCACCCGGTGTACTACGCGGGCCCGGCCAAGACCCCCGAGGGCTACGCGTCCGGCTCCTTCGGCCCGACGACCGCGGGCCGCATGGACTCCTACGTCGAGCAGTTCCAGGCGGCGGGCGGCTCCAAGGTGATGCTCGCCAAGGGCAACCGCAGCAAGCAGGTCACCGACGCGTGCGGCGCGCACGGCGGCTTCTACCTCGGCTCCATCGGCGGCCCGGCCGCCCGGCTCGCCCAGGACTGCATCAAGAAGGTCGAGGTCGTCGAGTACGAGGAGCTCGGCATGGAGGCCGTCTGGAAGATCGAGGTCGAGGACTTCCCGGCCTTCGTCGTCGTGGACGACAAGGGCAACGACTTCTTCCAGGACCCCGCCCCCGCCCCGACCTTCACCACGATCCCGGTCCGGGGCCCGGGACTGGCCTAGTACGGGCCCGTACGGCGTCCGAGGTGATGCCGTACGGGATCCCGCGCCCGACACGCCGCAAGATGCGGCAAACGGCGGCCGGACCGGCCGCCGTTCGTCGTTCCGGCGCTGGGCCGTCCGGATGAACGTACGGCTTCACGCGCGCCGGGTGGGAACACCCGTGGGTCCCGGGACGCTATGTCCCATGGAGGTGTCACCAGTGACTCCTCCCCCTCGTGAACGAGGGGGCTTCTCACTCGACTCCAAGGAGTTTCATGACGGCCAAGCCCTGACCGCTGCCGAAGGCAGACGCAAAGCGCGCTACGCCGCTTTTGCGACTCCGGTACTCAGGAGGCGTTTCCCGCCCGGTCCGGAAGCCGGGATTCCCACACAAGGAGAGAGATGGCAGACGGCCAGGGCGAGGGCGCGTACCGGATCGAGCACGACTCCATGGGCGAGGTGCGGGTGCCCGCGGAGGCGAAGTGGCGGGCGCAGACGCAGCGCGCCGTGGAGAACTTCCCCGTCTCGGGGCAGCGCATCGAGCGCGCGCACATCGAGGCCCTCGCCCGGATCAAGGGGGCCGCCGCGAAGGTGAACGGCGAGCTGGGCGTGATCGCCGAGGACGTCGCGGAGGCGGTCCAGGAGGCGGCCGCGGAGGTCGCCGAGGGGCGCTGGGACGCGCACTTCCCGGTCGACGTCTTCCAGACGGGCTCGGGCACCTCCTCCAACATGAACGCCAACGAGGTCATCGCCACGCTGGCCGGCGAGCGGCTGGGCCGGGACGTCCACCCCAATGACCACGTGAACGCGTCGCAGTCGAGCAACGACGTGTTCCCGTCCTCCATCCACATCGCCGCGACCGCCGCCGTCACCCGCGATCTCGTCCCCGCGCTGGAGCATCTCGCCGCCTCGCTGGAGCGCAAGGCGCGGGAGTTCGCCGATGTGGTGAAGTCGGGGCGCACCCATCTCATGGACGCGACGCCGGTGACGCTCGGCCAGGAGTTCGGGGGCTACGCGGCCCAGGTGCGGTACGGGGTCGAGCGGCTGGAGGCCTCGCTGCCGCGGCTGGCCGAACTGCCGCTCGGCGGCACGGCCGTGGGGACGGGGATCAACACGCCGCCCGGGTTCTCCGCCGCGGTGATCGCGGAGGTGGCACGGGCGACCGGGCTGCCGCTGACGGAGGCCCGCGACCACTTCGAGGCGCAGGGGGCGCGCGACGGGATCGTGGAGACGAGCGGTCAGCTGCGGACCATCGCCGTCGGACTGACGAAGATCGCGAACGATCTGCGGTGGATGGCCTCCGGGCCGCGCACCGGACTGGCCGAGATCAGCCTCCCGGATCTCCAGCCCGGGTCCTCGATCATGCCGGGCAAGGTGAACCCGGTGATTCCCGAGGCGGTGCTGATGGTCGCCGCGCAGGTGACGGGGAACGACGCGACCGTCGCCGTCGCGGGCGCGGCCGGGAACTTCGAGCTGAACGTGATGCTGCCGGTGATCGCGAAGAACGTCCTGGAGTCGGTCCGGCTGCTCGCGAACGTCTCGCGGCTGCTCGCCGACCGCACGGTCGACGGGATCGTCGCGCACCGCGAGCGGGCCCGGGAGTACGCGGAGTCCTCGCCGTCCGTGGTGACGCCGCTGAACAAGTACATCGGGTACGAGGAAGCGGCCAAGGTCGCGAAGAAGGCGCTGGCGGAGCGGAAGACGATTCGCCGGGTGGTGCTGGAGTCGGGGTACGTGGAGCGCGGGGACCTGACCGAGGAGCAGTTGGACGAGGCCCTGGATGTCCTGCGGATGACGCACCCGTAACAGCCCGGGCCCGCGGAGAAACGCCTGATGACAGCTCCGTAACAGCGGGTTCCCGATGGCGTGAACCGTGACGGTTGCCGCAGCGTCGTATGCCTGGGGCACCTAATATCTGGTCATGGCAGAGGGTGGAGCGGTGAGACGAGCGGAAGCGGGCGGGCCGGCGGCCCACTGGGAGCCCGGGAGCCAGATCCTGTGGCGGTACCGGGAGAACGGCGGCGACAGCGTCCACATCTGCCGCCCCGTGACGGTCGCGCGCGACGACGCCGACCTGCTCGCGGTGTGGATGGCGCCGGGTACCGAATGTGTGAAGCCGGTGCTCGCCGACGGTTCGCCGGTGCATGGAGAACCGCTGGAATCGCGCTACACGAAGCCTCGCGCGGTGCGGCGCGACCGCTGGTTCGGGACCGGTGTGCTGAAGCTGGCGCGGCCGGGCGAGGCCTGGTCGGTGTGGCTGTTCTGGGAACAGGGCTGGCGTTTCAAGAACTGGTACGTGAACCTGGAGGCCCCGCTGACCCGCTGGGCGGGCGGGGTGGACTCGGTGGATCACTTCCTCGACATCTCGGTCCACCCCGACCGCAGCTGGCGCTGGCTCGACGAGGACGAATTCGCCATGGCGCAGCGGGCCGGTCTGATGGATGCTCAACTGGCGGCACAGGTAAGGGAAGCGGGGTGGTCGGCGGTGGAGGTGATCCGTTCCTGGGGCGCGCCGTTCTCGGACGGATGGCAGCACTGGAGGCCGGATCCGGGCTGGCCGGTTCCCGCTCTGCCGGATGACTGGGACCGTACGCCCGCGCACGTGTCCTCATGAGACCCTTGATGCGCCCCCGTGGTACAACCGTAGGATCGTCTTCCGCAAGGGCAAACGGCAGAGACAACTCCCGCAGGATGAGCCGGGCTTGACCATATGTCACCGAGGGGCGGCAGGACGTGAGCGAGGGGTACGAGGCGTACGGCGGCGTGGCCGGCCAGGGACCGGTCGCACCGCGCGGGCTCGCCACGACGGCCGTGCGGGCCGGGGCTTCGGCCGTCGCCCCGCTGTCGGCACGGACCGTTTCCGGCCGTCGGCGAGCCGTACCGTGCCGGGCGACGGCCGTTCGCGCCGTCGGTCCCGGCCCTGACGACACGCAGAATCCGTTCCTGGGGCACACATTCCGGGTATCGGGGCTGCGGGAAGAACTGTGCGCACGGCGCGCAGCCCCGGACGGATGGACTCGACACGCGTGACGGAGCATCCCACCTCGCACGAGCGCCGGCAGAGCGGCGCCGGCCGGCCGCCCGCCCCCGCGGACCCTCGCGGGGCGCTCCTGCGTACCTCCGAGCCGCCGTCCCCGCTGCCGGGTTCCGGCGCGTTACCGGTACAGGCCCGCACGGGCGACGCGCCGAGGGGTTCGGGTGCGCCCAAGTCTCGCGGCAAGCGCGGGAAGGCCGGCGGCCAGGTGTCCGCCGACGTCGGCGCGTCCGCGTCCTCGGGCACCGACGTGCCGTCGTCCTCACCGGTCTCCTCCGGGCCCGGCTCCGAGCACTCGCAGCCCTCGGCGACCGAGCCCGACACCCACCGCCCCCGGCCCGCGCCGGAGGGCATCCCGATCCAGCCGGACGCCGAGCAGGGACGGGCCTCGCGGGCGTCCGCCGGCAAGGAGCGCCGTACCGGGCAGGGCGTGCCGCAGGGCGGGCCGATGCCGATGCGGCGGGACGGGGACCGGCTGCGCTTCGTGGGCGCCGCGACCCGGCGGATCGCCCGGGGCATCGACCTCGACGAGATCGTGATGGGGCTGTGCCGGGCGACCGTGCCGACCTTCTCCGACGCGATCCTCGTCTATCTGCGTGACCCGCTGCCGGTCGGTGACGAGCGGCCGACGGGTCCCCTGGTGCTGCGGCTGCGGCGCACGGACCGGATTCCCGAGGAGCGGGACACCGAGAGCGGTTTCCTGCCCGCGCTGCGGCCGGAGCCCAACGAGCTGTCGGCGATGACGGCCGAGCTGTGCGAGGTGCGCCCCGGCGGCGCCCTCGCCGAGGTGCTGCGCGGGGTGCGGCCGGTGTTCGCGGACGCGCCCGCCGCGCGGGCCGCGCTGCCCGAGCTGCTCGGCGACGATCTGCCGGTGCCGAGCGGGCAGCGCGCGATCCTCGCGCCGCTGCGCGGCCGGCGCCGGGTGATCGGGGCGGCGCTGTTCCTGCGCCGGCCGGAGCGGCTCGCCTTCGAGGCGGACGACCTGCTGGTCGCGGCGCAGCTCGCCACGCACAGCGCGCTCGGTATCGACAAGGCGGTGCTGTACGGCCGTGAGGCGTACATCGCCGACGAGCTCCAGCGCACGATGCTGCCCGAGACGCTGCCGCGGCCCACGGGGGTCCGGCTCGCGTCCCGGTATCTGCCGGCGGCGGAGACGGCCCGGGTGGGCGGCGACTGGTACGACGCGATCCCGCTGCCGGGCAGCCGGGTCGCGCTGGTCGTCGGTGACGTGATGGGCCACTCCATGACGTCGGCGGCGATCATGGGCCAGTTGCGGACGACGGCGCAGACCCTCGCGGGGCTCGATCTGCCGCCGCAGGAGGTGCTGCACCACCTGGACGAGCAGGCGCAGCGGCTCGGCACCGACCGCATGGCGACCTGTCTGTACGCCGTCTACGACCCGGTGTCGCACCGGATCACCATCGCCAACGCGGGCCATCCGCCGCCGGTGCTGCTGCACCTGGGCGGGCGGGCCGAGGTGCTGCGGGTGCCGCCGGGTGCCCCCATCGGTGTGGGCGGGGTCGACTTCGAGGCGGTGGAGCTGGACGCGCCGGCCGGGGCGACGCTGCTGCTGTACACGGACGGTCTGGTCGAGTCGCGGCTGCGTGACGTCTGGACCGGGATAGAGCAGCTGCGGGAGAAGCTCGCGGCGGTCGCGGCGCTGACCGGACCGGATCATCCGCCGCCGCTGGAAGCGCTGTGCGACGAGGTGCTCGACATGCTCGGCCCGGGAGACCGGGACGACGACATCGCGCTGCTCGCCGCGCGGTTCGACGGGATCGCGCCGAGCGATGTCGCCTACTGGTTCCTGGAGCCGGAGGACGCGGCGCCCGGCCGGGCCCGGCGTCTGGCCCGGCGGGCCCTGGCCCGCTGGGGCATGGAGGACATGACCGACTCCGTGGAGCTGCTGGTCAGCGAGGTCGTGACGAACGCGGTGCGGTACGCGTCGCGGCCGGTGACGCTGCGGCTGCTGCGGACGGACGTCCTGCGCTGCGAGGTCGGCGACGACGTGCCCCAGCTGCCGCGGCTGCGGCAGGCGCGGGCCACGGACGAGGGCGGTCGCGGTCTGTTCCTGGTGAACCGGCTGGCGCGGCGGTGGGGGGCGACCCGGCTGAGTACGGGAAAGGTCGTCTGGTTCGAGTTGAACCGGAACTGACCGGGTACCCGTCCGGTCTCACCCCGGTGGGCCGGCGCCGGACCGCGCCGGTACGGGTGCCGGACGGCGGCCGCGCGGCTGCCTGACGGGCCTGCGCCGGTGCCGGACCGTGCCGCCTGTGCCGGTGCCTGAAGGCGTCTTTGCCGGTGCCTGAAGGCGCCTGTGCGGGCGGGACGGGTGCCGGTCCGGACGTACCGGTGCCGGTACCGGTCCCGTGTTGCCGACATGATGTCGGCGGCGTTGACTGCTGGGGTGGGCGAAGCGACCTGACGACCTCATCTCCGACGGGAGGACGCTCGTGACGCAGGCATCCCGGAAGGCTCCGTACACCACGAACAACGCAGGGATTCCGGTGGAGAGCGACGAACACTCGCTCACCGTCGGCCCCGACGGCCCGATCCTGCTCCAGGACCACTACCTCATCGAGAAGATGGCGCAGTTCAACCGGGAGCGGGTGCCCGAGCGGGTGGTGCACGCCAAGGGCAGTGGCGCGTACGGATTCTTCGAAGTGACCAACGACGTCAGTCAGTTCACCAGGGCGGATCTGTTCCAGCCGGGCAGGCGCACGGACATGCTGGCGCGGTTCTCGACCGTCGCCGGTGAGCAGGGCTCGCCCGACACGTGGCGCGACCCCCGCGGCTTCGCGCTGAAGTTCTACACCGAGCACGGCAACTACGACATGGTGGGCAACAACACCCCGGTCTTCTTCGTCCGTGACACGATCAAGTTCCAGGACTTCATCCGCTCGCAGAAGCGCCACCCGGTGACAGGGCTGCGCGACAACGACATGCAGTGGGACTTCTGGACCCTCTCGCCCGAGTCCGCGCATCAGGTGACCTGGCTGATGGGCGACCGGGGCATCCCGAGGACGTACCGCCACATGAACGGCTACAGCTCCCACACCTACATGTGGATCAACGGCGGCGGTGAACGGTTCTGGGTGAAGTACCACTTCAAGACCGACCAGGGCATCGAATTCCTCACCCAGGCGGAGGCCGACGAGCTCGCGGGTACGGACGGGGACAAACACCGCCGTGACCTGTTCGAGTCGATCGAGTCCGGCGACGCGCCGAGCTGGACGCTGAAGGTCCAGATCATGCCGTTCGAGGACGCGGCGGACTACCGGTTCAACCCGTTCGACCTGACGAAGGTCTGGCCGCACGGGGACTACCCGCTGATCGACGTGGGCCGTATGGTCCTGGACCGCAATCCCGAGGACTACTTCGTCCACATCGAGCAGGCCGCCTTCGAACCCTCGAACATGGTGCCCGGCATCGGGCCCTCGCCGGACAAGATGCTGCTGGGCCGGCTGTTCTCGTACCCCGACACCCACCGCTACCGGATCGGCCCCAACTACGGCCAGCTGCCGCCCAACCGGCCGCGCTCCCCGGTGAACTCGTACGCCAAGGACGGCCCGATGCGCTACGAGCCGTCGACGACGTCCCGCCCGTACGCGCCGAACTCCTACGGCGGCCCCGCGGCCGACTACGAGGGCCGCTTCGGTGACCCCGCGAGCTGGCGGACCGCCGGTGAGCTGGTGCGCGAGGCCTACAAGCCGCACCGCGAGGACGACGACTGGGGCCAGGCGGGCACGATGGTCCGCGAGGTGCTGGACGACGCGGCCCGGGACCGGCTGGTGGGCAACGTCAGCGGGCATCTCAAGGCCGGTGTCACCCGCCCGGTGCAGGAGCGCGCCTTCCAGTACTGGCGCAACGTGGACAAGGAGACCGGCGACCGGATCGCGCGGAACGTCGACGGCGGCTGAAGCGCCGAAAGGCCGGCCGGTCCCCGGGTGGGGGACCGGCCGGCCTCTTCGGCGGAGGGGGCACCCGGAGTTCCGGGTGCCCCCTCCGTCACGCGTCCGCTGTCGTCCGCTACTGGCCGGTCTGGTCGAACGGGTTCTCCGGGATGTCGTCGGTGGGTGTACTCGTCGGTGTGGACGGGCTCGTCGTCGTCGGCTCGGTCGTCGTCGGCTCGTCCGTGGGGGTCGGCGGAGCGCTCGTGGTGGGCGGCTCCGTCGAGGGCTCCTCGGTGGTCGGGGTCGACGACGGCGTGCTGGACGGCGTCTGGGTGGCGGTGGGCAGGTCGGTCGGCGCCACCGCCGCGCCCGACGTGGTGTTCAGGTCGAACTCGGTGACCTTCCCCGCCATCGCCGCGAAGGTGTAGGCCGCCCAGATCTTCGCCGGGTAGCCACCACCGTTGACACGGCCGCCCTCCAGGACGAGGCCCGTGGCGCCCTTCATGGAGACCTGCTTGTGCGGGGGCTTCGCGTCCTCGCCGAACAGCAGGACCGAGGTGACCAGGTTCGGCGTGTAGCCCGTGAACCAGGCCGACTTGTTGTTGTCGGACGTACCGGTCTTGCCGGCGACCTGCTGGCCGTCACGGGCCGGGTTGTTCCGCACCGAGACCCGGGCCGTACCGTCGTCGACCACACCGGTCAGCACCGAGGTGACCGTGTCGGCGGCCTCCTCGCTGATGACCTGGTCGCCGATCGGGTCCGGCATCGTGACCGGGGTGTCCTTGTGCTCGGCCTTGCCGACGATCGCCGGGGTGACCTTCTTGCCGTGGTTGTCGAGCGTGGCGTACACGCCGGCCATCTCCAGCGGGCTCGCGCCCATGGAGCCGAGGGTCTGGGCGGGTACGGCCTGGATGCCCTTGGTGTTCATGCCGAGCTTGCCCGCGACGTCCAGCACCTTGTCCATGCCGACGTCGACGCCCATCTGCGCGAAGACGGAGTTGATGGACTTGTTCATCGCGGTCTGCACGGTGACGGGGCCGTAGCTGTGCTCGTCCTCGTTCGGCGGTGCGAAACCGATGTCGCTGCCCACCACGGGACGGCGGCTGGTGCCGTCGTAGACCGTGTTCGCGGTGATCGGCCGGCCGGACTGCGTCTTGGCCTCCTCGGCGAGGGCGGCCGCGAAGATCAGCGGCTTGAACGTCGAGGCGGCCTGGTAGTCACGGCGCGTCGCGTTGTTGAAGTAGTGCTTGAAGTAGTCCTTGCCGCCGTACATCGCGAGGACCTTGCCGGTCTTGGGGTCGACCGACGCGGCACCCGCCTGGATGTCGGCGTCGACCTTGCGCTTCTTCGGGTCCAGCTTGCTGGTGAGCTGCTGCTTGACCGTCTTCTCCAGCAGGGCCTGCTTCTTCTTGTCCACGTTGAGCGTGACGGTCCAGCCGCCCGCGGTGATCAGGGCCTTGGCGTCGTCCAGGTCCTCGGCGGTGCCCTGGGCGACGAGCTGCTTGGCCAGCTCGTTGTCGGCCGCCTCCACCAGATAGCCGGTCTGGCCCTCCATGCCCGGCGCGCCCTTGGGTTCCTCGGGGACCGGGAACTTCATGCCCGCGCGCTTGCCCGAGTCGAGCCAGTGCTGCTCGACCATGTTGTCGAGGGTGTAGTTCCAGCGGGCCTCGACGAGCTTCTTGCCGGTCTTCGAGGCGACCGCCCAGTCGTACTGGCTCGGAGCCTGGAGCAGCGAGGCGAGGTAGGCGCCCTGCGCGACCGAGAGGTCCTCGGCGTCGACACGGTAGTAGGCCTGCGCCGCGGCCTGGATGCCGTACGCGTTGCGGCCGTAGTAGCTGGTGTTGATGTAGCCCGCGAGAATGTCGTCCTTGGACTTCTTGCGGTCCACCTTCAGCGAGATGACCATTTCCTTCAGCTTGCGCGTGACGGTCTGGTCCTGGCTGAGGTAGTAGTTCTTGACGTACTGCTGGGTGATCGTCGAACCACCCTGCTTGCCCTTGCCGGAGAGGGTGTTGATCAGGCCTCGGGCGGTGCCCTTGAGGTCGATGCCCGAGTCGCTGTAGAAGCTCTTGTTCTCGGCGGCGACGAACGTCTTCTGGACGCTCTTGGGCACCTTGGCCAGGTCGACTATCTCGCGGTTGACCTTGCCGCTGCGCCCGAGTATCGAGCCGTCGCTGTACTTGTAGATGTTGCTCTGGCGCTTGGCGGCGGCGTTGCCCTCGGGCACCGACACGACCATGTAGAGCACGATGAAGGCGCCCATGCCGAGCAGGCAGAAGCCGAGGAACGTCCCGAGGATCGTCTTCCAGTTCACGAACCGGCGTATGCCGGTGCGGCGGGGCTTGCCGCCCGCCTTCGCCCCCGGCGTGGCGCCCGCGGACTCGTGTCCGGACGAGCGCTGGGGCGCCGCGCGGCGGCCCTGCGCCTGCCGCGCTCGTCTCTCTTCAGCTCGTCCCATGGGTCGATCCGCTCCGCTTCATTCTCGTATGGCACACAAGTTCGCCGGTCAGGTCAGCTCAGCAAGCTAACACCGCGCGCTATGACAAAGGGGCGCCGATCCGGCCTTTTCCGGACGTGACAATCAGCACGCCATTGGCACCGCCCCACTGAGTCCGACGTGCGGAGAGGCCGGAAGGTTGCCGTGACGGGACAAAGTGAGACGACGAACAGCGCGCGGCGGGCGCGCGGACCGGGTTCCCGCCGTGCCGCGCACTCCCCGGGTCCGTGCGGGCGGCGCCCCGGTTCGGGCGGGGGCCCGGGTGCGGGAGGGTGAGCGCCCCGGGTGCGGGAGGGCGGGCGCCCCGCGCGGGAGGGCGGCCGGACGGTTCCAGAACCGTGACAATCGGCCGTGACCAGCCGGTTCCCTTCACTCGGACCATCTCTCCCGCGACCTGTACGCACGGCGTATACACGCGGTGTATACGCCGTGTGTAGAGTGCTGGGCATGTCCATCGGTCACACCCTTCTAGGGCTCCTGGAGTCCGGGCCGCGCCACGGTTACGACCTGAAGCGGGCCTTCGACGAGAAATTCGGTCACGACCGGCCGCTGCACTACGGCCAGGTCTACTCGACGATGTCGCGGCTGCTGAAGAACGGGCTCGTCGAGCTCGACGGGATCGAGGCGGGCGACGGGCCCGAGCGCAAGCGGTACGCGATCACCGAGGCCGGCGTCACCGACGTGCGACGCTGGCTCGCGACGCCGGAGACACCCGAGCCGTACCTCCAGTCGACCCTGTACACGAAGGTCGTCCTCGCCCTGCTGACCCACCGGGACGCGAGCGAGCTCCTCGACACCCAGCGTTCGGAGCACCTGCGGATGATGCGCATGCTGACCGAGCGCAAGCGCAAGGGCGACCTGGCCGATCAGCTGATCTGCGACCACGCCCTCTTCCACCTGGAGGCCGATCTGCGATGGCTGGAACTGACGGCCGCGCGCCTCGACCGGCTCGCCGAGGCGGTGACGGCCCGATGACCACGTCCGCCCCTCCCCCGGGCTCCCTGCTCACCGCCTCGGAGCTGCGCAAGACGTACGGCCCGACCACCGCGCTGGACGGCGCCGCCTTCTCCATCCACCCCGGCGAGGTCGTCGCCGTGATGGGCCCCTCCGGCTCCGGCAAGTCCACCCTGCTCCACTGCCTCGCCGGCATCGTCACACCCGACTCCGGCTCGATCACGTACGACGGCCGCGAGATGGCGACGATGAACGACGCCCGGCGCAGCGCGCTGCGCCGCTCCGCGTTCGGGTTCGTCTTCCAGTTCGGCCAGCTCGTACCGGAGCTGAGCTGTGTCGAGAACGTCGCGCTGCCGCTGCGGCTGAACGGCACGGGCCGCAGGGAGGCCGAGCGCACCGCGCTGTCCTGGATGGAGCGGCTGGAGGTCGACGACCTCAGGGACAAGCGGCCCGGCGAGGTCTCCGGAGGCCAGGGGCAGCGGGTGGCCGTCGCCCGTTCGCTGGTCACCAGCCCCCGGGTGCTGTTCGCCGACGAGCCGACCGGCGCGCTCGACTCCCTCAACGGCGAGCGCGTGATGGAGCTGCTGACCGAGGCGGCCCGCTCGACGAACGCCGCCGTCGTGCTCGTCACGCACGAGGCGCGCGTGGCCGCGTACTCGGACCGCGAGGTCGTCGTACGTGACGGCAGGTCCAGGGACATGGAGCGGATCGTATGAGTGCCCGCCAGTGGTCCCGCGACCTCGCCATGGGTGCCAGGTTCGCGGTGACCGGAGGCCGTGAGGCCTGGGTACGGGTCCTGCTGACGGCCGTCGGGGTCGGTCTCGGCGTGGCGCTGCTGCTGCTCACCACGGCGATCCCGAACGCGCTGGACGCACGGCACCGCCGGGAGGCCGCCCGCACCGACATCACGTACAGCTCGACGGTCAAGAAGAAGTCCGACCGTACGCTGCTCGTCGCCAACGCGGGCACCACCTTCCGCGACGAGGACGTACGCGGCCGGCTGCTCGAACCCGAGGGGGCCCGCGCGCCGCTGCCGCCGGGCGTGTCCACGTTCCCGGCGGTCGGTGACATGATCGTCTCCCCCGCTCTCGACCGGCTGCTGAAGTCACCCGGGGGCAAGCTCCTGCGTGAGCGGCTCGACCGCCGTGTCAGCGGCACGATCGCCGGCGGCGGGCTCACCGATCCGCACGAACTCGCCTACTACGCGGGCGCCGAGGGCCTGACCGCCGGCGCGCTGAGCACCGGCCGGGTCGAGCGCATCGACTCGTTCGGCTCCGAGGAGCGGTCCGAGGCGATGGACCCCGTCCTGCTGCTGCTCGTACTGATCGTCTTCGTGGTGCTGCTGATGCCGGTCGGCGTCTTCATCGCCGCGGCCGTACGGTTCGGCGGTGAGCGGCGCGACCGGCGGCTGGCGGCGCTGCGGCTGGTCGGCGCGGACGGGCGGATGACCCGGCGCATCGCGGCGGGCGAGGCGCTGGCCGGGGCCCTGGTCGGACTGCTCCTCGGCGCCGGGTTCTTCCTGATCGGGCGTCAGCTCGCGGGCCTGATCATGCTCTTCAGGATCAGCGTCTTCCCGGGCGACCTCAATCCGGCGCCCGCCCTGGTGGCGCTGGTGGCCCTCGCGGTCCCGGCCGCCGCGGTCGCGGTGACGCTCTTCGCGCTGCGCGGCGTCGTGATCGAACCGCTCGGCGTGGTGCGTACGGCACGGCCCTCGCGGCGCCGGCTGTGGTGGCGGCTGCTGCTGCCGCTGGCGGGCCTCGCGATGCTCTACCCGATGATCGGGCAGGGGCGGACGGGCGGCGACTTCAACGAATACCTCGTCGTCGGCGGCGTCATGCTGATCCTGGTCGGCATCACCGCGCTGCTGCCCTGGGTGGTCGAGGCGGTCGTGGCCCGGCTGAACTCCGGTGGCGTCGCCTGGCAACTGGCCGTCCGCAGGCTCCAGTTGAGCAGCGGCTCGGCGGCCCGCCTGGTCAACGGCATCGCGGTGGCGGTGGCCGGCGCGATAGCCCTGCAGATGCTGTTCGCCGGGGTCGACAGCGACTACACGAAGGTCAACAAGAACGATCTGACCCGGGCCCAGATGTCCGTCAACGTGCCGGAAAAGGTACCGATGGACAAGGCGGTCCGGGAGCTGTCGGGAACCAGGGGGGTCACGCGGGCGACGGCCCTCGGACGGACCGATCTGGGCGACCGGCGCGACGAACCCGAGCGCCAGTCGAGCGTGACGGTCGGCGACTGCGCGGCCCTGCGGGAGGCGGCCAGGCTGCCCTCCTGCGAGGACGGCGACATCTTCGCGGTGGAGAACGCGGAGTGGGACGAGAACACCGCGGCGCTCGGCAAGGCCGGTACCCGGCTCTACCTCGACCCGTCCAGCGGCTCCTACTTCAAGGGCGAGGAGATCCCCTGGACGGTGCCGAAGGACATCAGGCGGGCGGGCTCGCGCAAGGACCCTTCGGGCGACGAGCGCGGCGGCTTCCTGTTCACGCCCGGGGCGCTGCCCGAGCGGGCCGCGTCCGCCGTGCACGGGACGGTCTATCTCCAGCTCGACGAATCGGTGCCGGACGTCCGTGAACTCGTCCGCAACAGCGCGGCGCGGATCGACCCGCTGGCCGACGCCAACACCTGGACGGTGACGACCGAGGCCGGGAAGTTCACGTCGATCCGTACCGGGCTGTTCGTCGGGGCGGCCTGCGTCCTCGTGCTGATCGGCGCGAGCCTGCTGGTCTCCCAGCTGGAGCAGCTCCGGGAGCGCAGGAAGCTGCTGTCGGCGCTGGTCGCCTTCGGCACCCGGCGCCGCACGCTGAGCATGTCGGTGCTGTGGCAGACCGCGATCCCGATCGCCCTGGGGCTCGCCCTCGCGATGGCCGTGGGCCTCACCCTCGGCACGGTCCTGCTCAAGATGACGGACACCGCGGTGAGCGTGGACTGGGCGAGCGTGCTGTCGATGACCGGCATCGGCGCGGGTGTCGTGCTCCTGGTGACCCTGCTCAGCCTGCCGCCGCTGATCCGGCTGATGCGGCCGGACGGGCTGCGCACGGAATAGGGCGCCGGACGGGCGCGGCGGGACGCGGTCACCTGCCTGCCCTGCCGCGCCCGTGACACGGTCCGCCGTGCCGCCGCCGGTGGCCCTCCCCGCCCGGGGAGGGCCACCGGTTCGCGTTCAGAGGCTGTACTCCTTCACCACGCGCCGGACCTGCGCGAAGAGCATGCCCACGTTGACCGCCTTGCGGCAGACGACCACGGCGACCACGTCCTGGCTGTCGTTCATCCGCACGAACAGATGGGTGAGGTTGTCGCTGTTGACCAGGATCTCCTGGAAGAAGTGCGCGTCGGACTCGATGCCGCGCCGCTCCTTGAAGACGTCCTCGATCATCTGGACCGTACGCCCCTGGAACAGGTCGAGGGTCGCGCCCGCGAGCAGGTCCAGGACCTCCGGCGGATGGTTGTCGACGGTCTCGTAACTCAGCAGCATTCCGGTCGACATGTCGACCGCTCCGGAGGCGACGCAGTCCGGAGCGTCGGTGCGCAGTGATTTGACCAGGCCCATGATCTGGTCGGAGAACCCCGGTGTCATTCGCTTGCTGGCCATGTCGTCATACCCCTTCGGTCGCGGTCTCGGTCACGGCTCCGACGAAAGCGTCGGGTACTGCGGGAGGTGCGGGGAGCGGACCGGGGCCGGCCCCGGTGAGGATCGATCCGATGCGGCCGAGAGCCGGCCGGGTGTGCTCGTGGAGCCGTTCGAGGTCGATGCCCTCGTCGCCGAGGACGATCATCAGCGCGGTGTCGCCGACCGCGTAGAAGGCCGCGAGCCCCTGGCTGCCGTAGGTCACGGTCTGGCGGAACGCGCCCCGGCCGGTGACCGCGGTCGCGCGGCGCGCGATGCCGAGGCCCGCGGCGGCGATCGCGGCGAGGCTCTCCGGTTCGATGGTGTCGGCGGTGTCGGCCGCGATGAGCATTCCGTCGGCGGCCGCCACCGCCGTGTCGGTGATTCCGGGAACCTGTTCCCGGAGTTCCCTCATTTCCCTGGCCAATGCCTCGTGATTCATTTGTCGAACTCCCTGATGATGATGCGCATGTGATCGGTGACAGGCATTTCGGTTTCACGTTCCGGAGTCCGGGGTCCAGATCCGGTGCCGCAGCCGGAAGAATCCTTTCCAGCTCGCCCCGGCCCTTTCGGGGGCGAGGGTTTCGGTTATTCCGCTCGCGCCGGGATCACGGCGGGGCAGCGACGGGGCATGCGCGCCGGGGTCCCTGCGGGGCAGGGACGGAGCGATCGCCTCCGGTGGCGGGCCGGGGTCCGGCCGGGGCCCGGGTGCCGCGGACTCTCCGGCGGCCACCGCGGAGGACAGGGCGGAGAACACCTCGGGATCCAGGGCGGGCGGGGCGCCGGCGGGCCGCTGCCGGAGCGCTCCGGTCGGCAGGTCCCGCACGGTGACGCGGGTGGCGGAGTCGGGCTCCGACGGCAGTTCCAGCAGTCCCTCGCCGAGCATGCGGGCCATCCCCACCGTGACGGTGTAGGCGCCGAGGCCGGTCGCGAAGGCGATGTCACGGGCGGTCCGGCGGCCGTCGGCGTGGGCCAGCAGCTCCTGCTGCGGTGGCGGGAGCTGCTCGCGTATCTCGTCCGGCACCGCGGCCGGCACGGGGCGTTCCCGGTCCGGCCGCACGGGCCACGGCAGGGCGGCGACGGCCGCGAGCTTCCTCGCCGCGTCCTGGAGCAGCCGCCCCGGAGCCTCTCCGAGGGCGACCGGCGCGTACGGCTCGAAGGCGGCGTCGAGCGGGTCGCACGCCTCCACGTCACCGGCCACGACGGCGAAGGCCGCGTCCTGCATCGCCATCATGCAGACGACCCGGAGCTGTGCGGCCCCCGCGTAGCCGTGCGCGATCAGCCCGGCCTCGGGCCACCGGCCGCCGTCGGCCTCGCGGAGCAGTCCGGCCCACTGTTCACCGCTGACGCGGCCGGAGCGCAGCAGCCGCGCCTCGGCGCCCGGGGCACCCGGACTCTCGACGGCGACGACGCAGCCGTCACGGAGATGGAAGACTCCTCCGGGCTTTCCGGACACCCGTAGCTTTCCCGTCACCCGCGTGCTCTGGCATTCGCCCAGCGCGCGCGACAGCAGGTCGTATCCGACCCTGCCAAGGGAATCCCGAATGCCCGACATCACTCCCCTTGGAACTTCCGGCACTTCGCACAGACGCCTGACGAGTCACCCTGAGGAGGTATGTGTATCAGCCGGGGCGGATACCCCAGCGAGAGTCGCACTACCTGACGGAAGTTGAAATATCCCGGCTCCCGAAGGACATCATCGGTCGCCCAAATGACCGACTGTGCACGGCAGTTCAGGCCTTGGCGTCCAACACCCTGACGGGCAGCGGACGCAGGGCTCCCCGCAGGGCCTCCGCCAGTTCCTGGTACTCCGTGCTCCGCGCGGCGCCCGACCGCATCGCGAGCGCGATCCGCCGGGTGGGCGCCGGGTCCGCGAAGTACCCGGTGAGGAGCTGATCGCTGCGGGTGGTCTCCACCTTGACGGCGGTACGCGGCAGCAGGGTCACCCCGAGACCGCCCGCGACCAGCTGGACGAGGGTCGACAGGCCCGCGGCGGTGGTGGTCACGGGGGCGTCCGCGCGCCCGGCCTCACGGCAGATGTCGAGGGCCTGGTCGCGCAGGCAGTGGCCCTCGTCGAGCAGCAGCAGACGCAGTTCCCGCAGCGCCTCGCGCGAAATGCCCTCCCGCCCGCCGAGCCCGTGGCCGAGCGGGGTCACCAGCACGAAGTCCTCGTCGAACAAGGGGAGTTCGAGGACACCGGGCACACCGAGGGGGACCGCGAGCAGCAGCAGGTCGAGCCGGCCGGCCGTCAGGCCCTCCAGCAGGCTGGCCGTCTGCTCCTCGTGCACCTGGAGGTCGAGGTCGGGATAGCGGTCGTGGACGAGACGCAGGACGGTCGGCAGCAGGTACGGGGCGACGGTGGGGATGACCCCGAGGCGCAGCGCTCCGGTGAACGGCGCGCGCACGGCTTCCGCCTCCTCCATCAGCGCGCCGACCTCGGCCAGCACGGCCCTGGCGCGTACGGCCAGACGCTCGCCGGCGGGCGACAGGAGCACTTTGCGGGTCGTACGCTCCAGCAGGGTCACCCCGAGGATCTCCTCCAGGGCGGAGACGGCGCCGGACAGGGCGGGCTGGCTCATGCCGATCGCGGCGGCCGCGTCCCGGAAGTGCAGATGCTCGGCGACGGCGGTGAAGGCGCGCAGCTGCGCGAGGCTGGGGCTGCGGCGCCCGCCGCCCTTGCCGCCCGCCCTGCCGGTGGGGCTCGCCATGGCCTCGCCTCTCGCTCCGGGTGGGTTCACCGGACGTCACTGATAGCCGTACTCGATCAACACGACCAAGTGTAGCTATTTCCCGAATCAATACTGCCTGTGCCACGATCGAGGTCGTCCACCCCCTAGGGAAATGCCCCCAAAAAGGGCTGCCCCTTGCTGCTAGGAGAGTTTGTGCTCACTGTCGGTGACCAGTTCCCCACGTTCGACCTGACCGCCTGCGTCTCGCTGGAGAAGGGCCAGGAGTTCGAGCAGATCGACCACAAGACCTACGAGGGCAAGTGGAAGATCGTCTTCGCGTGGCCCAAGGACTTCACCTTCGTGTGCCCCACCGAGATCGCGGCCTTCGGCAAGCTGAACGACGAGTTCGCCGACCGTGACGCGCAGGTGCTGGGCTTCTCCGGCGACTCCGAGTTCGTGCACCACGCCTGGCGCAAGGACCACGACGACCTGCGTGACCTGCCCTTCCCGATGATGGCCGACTCGAAGCACGAGCTCATGCGCGACCTCGGCATCGAGGGCGAGGACGGCTTCGCCAAGCGTGCCGTCTTCATCGTCGACCAGAACAACGAGATCCAGTTCTCCATGGTGACCGCCGGCTCCGTCGGCCGTAACCCCAAGGAGGTCCTGCGGGTCCTGGACGCTCTCCAGACGGACGAGCTCTGCCCGTGCAACTGGACCAAGGGCGAGACCACTCTCGACCCGGTCGCCCTGCTGGCCGGTGAGTGACCTTCCATGGCTCTCGACGAACTGAAGTCCGCCATACCGGACTACGCCAAGGACCTGCGCCTGAACCTCGGTTCGGTGATCGGCAACAGCGACCTGCCGCAGCAGCAGCTCTGGGGCACGGTGCTGGCCTGCGCCATCGCCTCGCGCTCCCCGCGCGTCCTGCGTGAACTGGAGCCCGAGGCCAAGGACCGGCTGTCGCCCGAGGCGTACACGGCCGCCAAGTCGGCCGCCGCGATCATGGCGATGAACAACGTCTTCTACCGGACGCGGCACCTGCTGTCGGACCCGGAGTACGGGACGATGCGGGCCGGTCTGCGGATGAACGTCATCGGCAACCCGGGCGTGGAGAAGGTCGACTTCGAGCTGTGGTCGCTCGCCGTCTCCGCGATCAACGGCTGCGGGCAGTGCCTCGACTCCCACGAGCAGGTGCTCCGCAAGGCGGGCGTCGACCGGGAGACGATCCAGGAGGCGTTCAAGATCGCGTCTGTGCTCCAGGCCGTCGGCGCCACGCTGGACGCCGAGGCGGTCCTCGCCGAGTAGTCCTCGCGCGCGGACTCCCGCACGCCCGAGCGGCTCGCGCGACGTGCGACCCGCTCGAAACTCTCAGGGCCCCGCCCACCTTCATGGTGGGCGGGGCCCTGTGCGTTCACGACGGGTTGGGCCCGGTGCGTTCACTCCGGACGGGGTCCTGTGCGTTCACTCCGACTCCGGGCGGGGCCCTGCGCGTTCCGCTGCGCGAGTGCGGCCGCTACGGCGTCAGCCGGTGGGCCGGGGACGCGTCCACGGCGGTGGCTCCGCGGGGCTCGGGGGCGTGGCGCAGATCCGCTTCGGCCGCGTACGACCGCAGGTAGACGACCACCGTGTTGGTCACCGCGACCAGCGGGACGGCGACGACCGCTCCGCCGATGCCCGCGACCATGCCTCCGGCGGCGACCGACAGGACCACCGCGAGGGGATGGACGCGGACCGCGCGGCCCAGGATGAAGGGCTGGAGGACGTGGCCCTCGATCTGCTGGACGGCGAGGACCACGACGAGTGTCATGACGGCGGCGAAGACGCCCTGGGTCACCAGCGCGACCACCACGGCCAGCGCCCCGGAGATCACCGCGCCCACCAGCGGGATGAACGCGCCGAGGAAGATGAAGACGGCGAGCGGCACGGCCATCGGGACCTTGAGGAAATAGATGCCCAGGCCGATGAAGGTCGCGTCGATCAGGGCGACGATCACCGTGCCGCGGACGTAGGCGGTGAGCGTGCGCCACGCGCGCGGGCCCGCGCCCGCGACCCCGGTCCGGGCGGCGGCCGGGACGAGCTTGAGCGACCACTCCCAGATCCGCTTGCCGTCGTAGAGCAGGAAGAGGGTCGAGAACATCGTGAGCAGGATGCCCGTCAGCGCCTCGACGATCACCGTCACGCCCTGGAGGCCCGCCGACGTGATCTGGTCCGTGTTCGCGCCGATCGCCTCGCGGAGGTTCTTCGCGATCTCGTTGATCTGCTTGTCCGTCACATGGAACGGGCCCTTGAGGAGCCACTTGCGCAGCTCGTCGATGCCGTCCTGGATCTGGTTGGAGAGGTTGTCGATGTTCTCCTGGACCTGCCAGACCACGAACCAGCCGACCAGCCCCATGATGACGAAGCCGAGGATCGCGGTGAGCGCGGTGGCGAGCCCGCGCGGCACCCCGTGACGTGTCAGCCGGCCCACCGTGGGCTGGAGCAGCGCGGTGATGAGCAGCGCGGCCACGAAGGCGAGCACGACGAGCTGCACGGCGCTGATGACCCGCATCAGCACCCAGACGGTGCCCGCGAGGATGAGCAGCCGCCAGCCGGCCTCGGCGGCGACCCGCACTCCCCACGGCACGGCGAGGGCGGGGTCGGGGCGGTGGTGGGGCGGCGCCGCGTGGACGGGCGCCGCGGCCGTCTCCTCGGAGGGCCGCTGGACCGGGAGCGCGGAGGCGTCGGCGTCCGCCGCCGGGTCGTCGGGGGTCCCGGAAGCCCGCGGGAGGGTGCCGGGTGCGTCGAGGGGGGCGGGCGCGTCGGGGCCGTCCTCGCCGTCGAGGGGGCCCTGCGTCTCCAACTCGACCTCGGCGCGGCGCTCGTCCAGCCTCTCGCCGAGCTCGGTGAGTCCGGCGCCGATGCGGCCGAGCCATCCTGGTACACGCGACATGATGCGTCCTCTTCCCCCGCTGCTCCCCACCACTCCCCCCTGGAGTCGTCGGGTCCGACCGTACATGGCCGAAGCCCCTCCCCCTAGGACGGGGAGGGGCTTCGCAAGGTTGAGCCGCCGGCGTACGGCGTGGAACTAGTACCAGTGGTTGGCCTGCCAGAACGACCATGCCTCACAGGGGCTGCCGTACCGGCCGTTCATGTAGCTCAGGCCCCACTTGATCTGGGTGGCCGGATTGGTCTGCCAGTCGGACCCGGCGGACGCGTACTTGCCCGCGGGCAGGGCCTGGAAGAGGCCGTAGGCACCCGAAGAGGCGTTGACGGCGTGGTAGTTCCAGCTCGACTCGTGGTTCACGATGTTGCTGAAGCACTGGAACTGACCGCTCGGCACCATCTGGGCCGCCATCGCCTGGATCTGGGCGACGGTGTACGAGGACTGGACCGAGAAGCTGGAGGCGTCACGCGTCGCGGAACGGCTGGCAGCCTTCTCGGCTTCCTCGCGCTCCTTGGCTTCCTGCTCGGCCTTGGCCGCGGCCTTCTGCTTCGCGACGGCGTCGTCGGCCGCCTGCTTGCGGGCGGCCGCCTCGGCGTCCTTCTTGGCGCTCGCGTCGGCGGCGATGGCCTGGGCGTCGGCCTGCTGCGTCAGGGACGCGGTCTGCACCTGGGCCTGCTGGCCCGCAGGTATGTCAGCGAGGAGAGTCGAGTCGCTCGCCGTCGCCTCGGCATCGTTCGAGGGCTGGGCGACGCTGCCCGAGGCAACTCCGACCACGCTTCCGACGGCGGTGACCGCGGTGGCCGAAGCCACTGCGAATCCCCGGACCGAAATCCGGCTCACACGGTTTCCTTCCAGCATCGCCCGTTTAGGTGACCCTCGCGGACGCAATCGTGCCCCTCGGCGCTGGCCTCCCAACTGCGGGGTCACGGGGAGACACGGGCCCGGTGGGCAACTCCCGCTGGGGGAGCGCCGCGTGGTGCGCGGGCGGCATACGACGGCTCTATGGAGTTCTGAGGTTCCGGTGTTGCCGTACCGCTGGGGGTACAGCTGTGTCGTATGCGGGGCCTGACAGGAGTGAGACTTTAGCCGTAACCCGGCTCCGCACGGCAATTCCGTGTCGCGTGTGAAAGCTCACACCCCGTTTGCCTCAGCTGTTTCCTGGAAACGCCAGCGCAGCAGGACGCCGCCCGGCTAGGCTCTTCGCCTTTGCCGGACGGCGCCAACCAGCGTGTATCCACCACCCTTTGACCAGGTGGGACAGCCGGGATCAGATCTGCCCGTCCTCCAGCATTTCGGTCACGAGTGCCGCGATCTGGGACCTCTCGGAACGATTCAGCGTGACGTGCGCGAAGAGCGGATGGCCCTTCAACTTCTCCACGACGGCGACCACTCCGTCATAGCGCCCGACGCGCAGATTGTCCCTTTGTGCCACGTCATGGGTCAGAACGACCCGTGAATTGGCCCCGATCCGGGACAGAACGGTCAACAGGACGTTCCGTTCCAGGGACTGGGCCTCGTCCACGATCACGAACGCGTCGTGGAGCGAGCGGCCGCGGATGTGCGTGAGCGGCAGGACCTCCAGCATGCCGCGCGCGGTGACCTCCTCGATGACCTCGCGGCTGGTGACCGCGGAGAGCGTGTCGAAGACCGCCTGGGCCCAGGGGCTCATCTTCTCGGACTCGGAGCCGGGCAGATAGCCGAGCTCCTGCCCGCCCACCGCGTACAGCGGCCGGAAGACCATCACCTTCTGGTGCTGGCGGCGTTCGAGGACGGCCTCCAGGCCCGCGCACAGCGCGAGCGCGGACTTGCCGGTGCCGGCCCGGCCGCCCATCGACACGATCCCGATGTCCGGGTCGAGCAGCAGATCGAGCGCGATGCGCTGCTCGGCACTGCGGCCCTTGATGCCGAACGCCTCACGATCGCCGCGCACGAGCCGGACGTCGCCGTCGGCGGTGACACGGCCGAGGGCCTTGCCGCGCTCCGACTGGATCGTCAGACCCGTGTGCACCGGCAGACCGGCCGCTTCGGGGACATGGACGTGTCCCTCCTCGAAGAGGATGTCCACCTGTTCGCCGGCCAGGCTCAGTTCGGACATTCCGGTCCAGCCGGAGGAGCCCGTGATGGCGAGCTCCGCGCGGTACTCCTCGGCGAGGAGGCCCACGGAGGACGCCTTGATCCTGAGCGGCAGGTCCTTCGAGACGACGGTGACGTCGTATCCCTCGGCCTGCAGGTTGCGGGCGACCGCGAGGATGCGGGAGTCGTTGTCCCCCAGGCGGTACCCGCTGGGCAGGACGCTGGGGTCCGAGTGGTTGAGCTCGACCCGAACCGTCCCGCCGAGTTCCCCGACGGGAATCGGGGAGTCGAGGCGGCCGTGCCGGACCCGGAACTCGTCGAGCAGGCGCAGGGCCTGCCGGGCGAAGTAGCCGAGTTCGGGATGGTGCCGCTTGGCCTCCAGCTCCGTGACCACGACGATCGGAAGCACTACCTCGTGCTCGTCGAAGCGGCTCAGGGCATTCGGGTCGGCCAGCAGGACGCTGGTGTCGAGAACATAGGTGCGCCGGTCTGGCTTGCGGCGCTTTGTGCTGGTCACCACGGAAGGACGTACCCCCTCGGATGAGGTCGGGGAGCGACGAAGGAGATCTGGACCGGTTACCGGCACCGATGCACGGGCCGAAAACCGGCCCTCCGCTTCGTCCGTACTGACCGCACGGTCGGGCTGGTGCAAAGGGCCTCCCGGGCGGACGGCCCCGAGCCGTCCGCTGAGATACGACACCCGTGGTTCGGGCATCGACCTGCAAGGCTTATGCCCTCGAACCAGCGAAGCCATGCCACGGCATATGACGGCGCGTTCGTTAACTCCCGATGACGTACGTCCCCGCAGGGTGCCCCGCGCGGCACGGGGCACCCCGGAATTCAGCCTCCGTAACGGCGGTGTCGCGCCGCGTAGTCGCGCAGGGCGCGCAGGAAGTCGACTTTGCGGAAGGCCGGCCAGAAGACTTCGCAGAAGTAGTACTCGGAGTGGGCGGTCTGCCAGAGCATGAATCCGGACAGCCGCTGCTCACCACTGGTGCGGATCACCAGGTCCGGATCGGGCTGGGCGCCGGTGTAGAGGTGCTTGCCGATCAGGTCGACGTCGACGCGGTCCGCGAGGTCCTCCATCGAGGTCCCCTTGTCGGCCGCGTCGAGGATCATCGAGCGCACCGCGTCGGCGATCTCCTGGCGGCCGCCGTAGCCGATGGCGACGTTGACGACTATCCCCTCGACATGGGCGGTGGCCTCCTCGGCCTCCTTGAGGGCCGACTGCATCGGGGAGGGCAGGATGTCCCGCGTCCCGACGTGGTGCACCCGCCAGCGGCCGTCGGCCGCCAGCGTGCGGACGACGCCCTCGATGATGCCGAGGAGCGGACCGAGCTCCTCCTGCGGGCGGTCGAAGTTGTCGGTGGACAGCAGCCACAGGGTGACGACCTCGACATCGGTCTCGGAGCACCAGCCGAGGAACTCCTCGATCTTGTCGGCTCCGGCCCGGTGGCCCTGGGCGGTGGTGGAACCCGCCGCCTTCGCCCAGCGGCGGTTGCCGTCCATGATGACGCCGATGTGCTTGGGCACCTGGTCGTGATCGAGGTGGCCTTCCACCCTGCGTGCATAGAACCTGACCAGCAGGCGGCGCAGGTTGTCGCGCAAGGTCACGTGTTGTCAGCCCCTTTGTGCGGATCGGACGGACGCGCCCGAGCACAGTCCCTGTCCATATGGCGGTCCCCCGGGGCGAAGCCTACCCCCGCGAAACGCGAGGGCTCCCGAGGGGCCCGTGCACCCTGGCATAGGTTCGTCCCCATGAACGACCCCACTCTGTACCGGGCCGCAACGGAGCGGTACGACTCGATGGAATACCGGCGTACGGGCCGTAGCGGCCTCAAACTGCCCGCGGTCTCGCTCGGCCTGTGGCACAACTTCGGCGACGACCGCGCGCTGGACTCCCAGCGCGCGATCCTGCGCCGCGCCTTCGACCTCGGCGTCACCCACTTCGACCTCGCCAACAACTACGGGCCGCCGCCCGGCTCGGCGGAGCTGAACTTCGGCAAGCTGCTGAAGGAGGACTTCGCCCCTTACCGGGACGAGCTGGTCATCTCGACCAAGGCGGGCTACGACATGTGGCCCGGCCCGTACGGGGAGTGGGGCAGCCGCAAGTACCTGCTGTCCTCGCTGGACCAGTCGCTGAAGCGGATGGGCCTCGACCACGTCGACATCTTCTACTCGCACCGCTTCGACCCGGACACCCCGCTGGAGGAGACGATGGGCGCGCTCGCGTCCGCCGTCCAGCAGGGCAAGGCGCTGTACGTCGGTGTCTCCTCGTACAGCAGCGAGCAGACGGCGGAGGCGGCCGGGATCCTGACCGGCATGGGCGTCCGTCCGCTCATCCACCAGCCCTCGTACTCGATGCTCAACCGCTGGACCGAGGACGACGGCCTGCTCGACACGCTGGAGGCGGCCGGCATGGGCTGCATCTCCTTCGCGCCGCTCGCGCAGGGTCTGCTGACGGGCAAGTACCTCCAGGGCATCCCGGAGGGCTCGCGCGCCACCCAGGGCAAGTCGCTGGACCCGGGCCTGCTGAACGACGAGGTCGTGCGCCGGCTGAACGGGCTGAACGGCATCGCGGCCCGGCGGGGCCAGTCGCTCGCCCAGCTCGCGCTCGCCTGGGTGCTGCGCGACCAGCGGATGACCTCCGCCCTCATCGGCGCGTCCAGCGTGCGGCAGCTGGAGGAGAACCTGGCGGCGCTGGCGGCCCCGGAACTCACGGACGAGGAGCTGAAGGAGATCGACACGTTCGCGGTGTCGACACAGGGCGCCAACATCTGGGCCCAGCGGCACTGAGTCACCGCGATCCCGGGCCGCGCGGGGCGGCCCCTCCCGGGGGCGCACGGGGGCGCCTGCCGGGCGGGCCGCCGCGGGCACAAAAAAACGGGCCGGTCCGTGGGGGGGAGACGGACCGGCCCGAGGGGGGGTTTCCACCATAACCCTTCGTAAGTGATGCTGCGTGCATCCGCGTGCCACAACTACTCTCCGGAGTCGCCCGGCAACGCCTCGACGAGCGTGGAACCATCGATTCCGGGTGTGATCATGGCTGATTCATGGCTGATTCAAAGGGAATCGTGAAGGATCGGCAGAGATCCAAGGGGTTCATGAGCACTCCCGGGGCGTGGCGCCGCCGCGTCGGTCCGTACTCCGGGCGGGTGATCCGCCCGGCGGCCTCCCGCTTGACTCCCCCGCTAACTTCGCACCCATGGCCACGTTCACGACGGACGGGACGACCGAGCCGGTACCCCTGGAACTCGCCGCCACCGCGCGCGCCCGGCGACGGGGGCTGCTCGGACGCCGGGGGATCGAGGGCGCGCTGCTGCTCACACCGGCGAACTCGGTGCACACCCTGGGAATGCGGTTCGCGATCGACGTCGCCTATCTGGACCGGTCGTCGCGGGTCCTGGCGGTACGCACGATGCGTCCGGGCCGGCTGGGACTGCCGCGGCCCCGGGCCCGGCAGGTCCTGGAGGCGGAGGCCGGGTCGATGGAGCGGTGGGGCGTGCGGCGCGGCGTGCGGATCACGGTCCGGCACGCCTGACGCCACGTCACCGGGCAAGGCAGCACCGCGCAGCCCCCTCCTCTGCGCGGTGCCACACGCGCAGCTTTGCTCACGCGAATTACCTTGGTCTGAACTTACGTCAGTCGAACATTCCTGGCGACAGCCGATCGGTAACGATGTGGAAACCCCGTGCGGATCTCCCGCGCGCGGCGTGCCGCACCCCGCCCCGCCGCCCGTCATCCGGACGGACATCTCACACCGAGCGACCCCCATCGGGAGCTTTTCGGTCAATCTGCTCGCGCGGCCGTGGATCATGCCCTGCGGGCCTGCGGATGGGGGGATCAGGGGACCAGCGGGCGCACCTGTCCGGCCGCGAAGCGGACGAAGCCCTCGGGGTCCGGCTCGTCGGCGGTGGGCTGGAGGACCACCGTGTCGGCGCCGGCGTCCACGAGACGCCGGACGGCCTCGGCGACGGCGTCCGCGTCGCCCGCGACCCCGAGCTCCGGGACGGCGCTCTCGCCCTCGGCCTCGGTCTCGGCGCGCAGCCGGGCGGCGGCGTCCGCCCCGGTGGCGGTGCGCAGATAGACCACGACCCGGTGGTGTCCCTCCGTCCGGCCGGCCCCCTGCCGCCCCTCGTCGATGAGCCGACGGGCCCGCCGTACCCCGTCGGCGGTGGTGGAGGCGGTGAGGACCGTGCCGTCGGCGGCCTCACCGGCGAGGCGGAGCGTACGGGGCCCGGTGGCGCCGGTGAGGACGTCGGGCGCGTCGGCGGGCGGCCAGTCGAGGGCGACTCCGTCGAGTCGCACGTACCGCCCCTGGGTGGTCACGCGCTCACCGCGCAGCAGGGCGCGCAGCGCGTCGAGATGCTCGCGCAGCAGCGTCAGGGGCGACTCGGCCCGCGCCCCGACCTGACCCATCCAGTCCTGGACGCCGTGGCCGACCGCGACGGCGGCCCGCCCGGGGAACAGCCGGTGCAGGGTGGCGGCCTCCATCGCCGTGACGGCGACGTTCCGCAGCGGGACGGGCAGCAGTCCCACTCCCACCCGCAGGCGCTCGGTCCAGGCGAGCGCCGCCGCGGCGGTGGAGATGCCCCCTTCGAGGAAGCAGTCCTCCCACAGCCACAGTTCCTCGAGTCCCGCCTCCTCCGCCTCGCGCGCCAGGGCGCGCAGCCGCTCGGGGGGCAGTTGGGGCCGGAAGACAACACCGAGGGAGGTCATTCCGACTTCCTACCCAGGAGACCCGGGTGACCCACCACGCTCGACCGTTCACACGCCTTCGGTGCCGGCCGTCCCCGGGGCGTCACCCGTGCCGGTGGCGGTGTCGCGCTCGTAGCGCAGGAGGGCGACGCCGTTGCCGAAGGTCCGCGTCTCGATGAGGCGGAGGTCGGTCGGGGCCTCGGACTCCGGGAACAGCGGCTTGCCGGCCCCGATGAGGACGGGGTGCACGTACAGCCTGATCTCGTCCACGAGGCCCAGCCGCAGGAACTCGGCGGCGAGATCGGCGCCACCGAGCGCGAGGTCGCCGCCCTCCTGCGCCTTCAGGGCCAGGATCTCCTCGGGCACGACCTCCCGTACGACCGTGGTGTGCCCCGTGCCGCGCTCCAGCGTGCGCGAGAACACCAGCTTGGGCGTGTTCCGCCAGATCCCGGCGAACTCGACCTCCTCCGGGCCGGCGTCCGGGTTCTTGTCGGCCGTCGGCCAGTAGGAGGCCATCAGCTCGTAGGTCACCCGTCCGGACATCAGGACTCCGAACCCTCTGATCAGGTCGTTGAAGTGCTGGTGCAGTTCGGCGTCGACCCGGTGCCAGTCGATCTCGCGGTTCGGGCCCTCGATGTATCCGTCGAGGGACACCGACATCATCAACACGATCTTCCTCATGGCGGACTCCATCGACCTCGTGCGCGACCCGTTCGTCGGGGGCATGCTGCCAGGACGCCGGGCGCGGGAGAAGGTGACGCGCGCGTCAGGCGCTGTTCCCGTCCGCGGCGCCCCTCGGGAAGGTCACCTCCACCCGGCGGTTCTTGCGGCGGCCCTGCTCCGAGGTGTTGTCGGCGATCGGGTAGTCCTCGCTGTAGCCGCGCACCTCGAAGGTGATGTCCGACTCCGCGGAGCCGAGCACCTCGGCCAGCCGGTCGTGCACCTCTTCCGCGCGCTTCTTGGAGAGGGTCAGGCCGTGCGCGTACGAGCCGAGGTTGTCGGTGAATCCGAAGACGCGGACCGTCGTCGCGTGCTGGGCCTTGATCTCGTCGGCGATCGCCTGGATACGGGACCGGGAGTCCGGGTTGAGCTTGGAGCTGTCCTTGGGGAAGAGGACCTCCGCCTGGAGCGCGAACGTCACGTCCGAGTTGGTGTCCTCCCGGCGCTCCTCGCCGCCCAGGTCCTCCACGACCGACTTGATGTCCAGCACCTTGGCGGGCGCCAGGGTCGCGCCGTCGGCGAGCTTGAGCCCCGGGCTGTTGGCGTCGACGTCGGGGGGCGGGGAGGTGGTGACGCTGCCGGGCGGGGCACTGGGGTCACCGTCGTCCGCGTACGCGGGACCCGGCAGGCCGAGGGTGATCAGCACGGCGAGGGCCGTGAACGCGGTCGCGGCGGGGCGGGGTGGGAGGGCCATGGGTCAGCCCTCGGAGAGAGTGACGGCGGTGGGGGGCAGAGAGCCAACTTGGAAGTTGACCGAGTCCGTGCCCTCCGGCGGGGCCGGAAACTGAGCGAACCAGGATGCCGAGTCCCCTGACCTGAGCCGCGAGAACTTCGTGCAGAGACAGCGGCCCGACGTGTCCCGGAGAACGAGGTACTTCTTCTTCCCCTTCTCGTCGACGAGGCTTGCGCCCGACAGAGAACCGCCGTTGCTCGCCAGCTCGGTCTCGTTGCTCTGCCAGTCGGCCCCCAGCCACGAACCGCTGCCACCGTTCGTCACTTGGCCTGACACCGTCACGAAGCCGCCTTGATCACGCTCGGCGGACGTGATGGTGACGCTGATGTCGCCGTCCTTCGCCGTTGCGAGCACTCTGTCCGCGGAAGCGGTCGGCGACTGCTTGCTCCCGCCGTCGTCCGTGCCCGGACTGGAAGCAGGAGCCGAGGAACTGCCCTTCGGCTTGGCGTCGTCCTCGCTCCCACCACAACCGGCCACCATGAGAAGCAGCCCACTCGTGATCGCCACCGCGGCCATGGCCCTGCGGCCCTTCATGATGTGCCGGAGATCCATCGGTACGGCTTCCTCTCACTCGGCCAGATGCACAGAGAACAGCACGGACGCGTCGGGAAGGTCGTCCGAATCGAAATCTTCGGGATCGATGTCCACGGGATCCCCGTCGCAGTCCAACTGCACGGGCTTCGTGGGATCCGCGTCGGTGGCGAAGGTGCAGCGCGGCTCTATGACTGCCGTCGCATGAGCCTTCGCGTGGCGGTTCTCCGTACCCGGGATGATCGAGTCGCCGACCGTGTAACGGGTCTCGATCTCCACGTGATAGCCGGGGAATCCGTTCACGACGGTGGGCTGGGCCCCGCCCAGCACCGTCGAGTCGTTCTCGGCGGCCAGTCGGTCGGCGGCGGCGGATGCCCCCGTACCGTGGAACTTGTCGCCGTTCAGCCAGTCCAGCCAGTGGTCGTCCGTGCCGATGGCTCCCATCAGCCCGTCCACGAGTTCGTCGCGGGAATCCTGCGCCGCCGCCAACGCCGCAGCGTCCGCCGCGGATTGAGCTCCATTGCGGGCGGACGCTGCTTGGGCGAAAGCGAAGAACGCGAACGCGGCGAAGAGCAGAATCCCCGTCAGCCAGATGTATATCGGGAGAGTCTGCCCTCGGTCACCGCAGAGGAACGATGGGGTCAGCCGCCGCCGACCACCCGGTCGACCGCGTCGCCGATCGCACCGGAGATCGTGCCGTCGAGCCCCAACTGGTCGATCAACGTGAAGATCCCCGCGATGATGATCATCAACCCCGCGTACTCCACGAAACCCGCGCCCGCGTCCCGGTGGGCGCCCCGCGTCCGGGAGATCACCGTTCGGGTCCATGTGGTGAACCTGTTCATCAGGACTGCCCTCCCTGCCGACGCCACTAACGACCCGAGCACCGTACGTGAGAAGTCGCCTACCGCGAGTGGGCCCAGGGGCCCAACTTCGCTGGTGGGGAGCGCGGGGCGGAATCATCGGTTCCACCCCTCGTGTGCCGTACCCAGCCAGTGGGCGATCGCTTCGCTCCGCGAGGAACTGTGCAGCTTCGCGAAGATGCGATTGATGTGATTCTTGACGGTCTTCTCCGCGATGAAGCAGGTGGCGGCGATCTGGCGGTTGCTCATGCCGGCCGCGATGAGGTCCATCACCTCCACCTCCCTCGAACTCAGGCCGAACTCGGACTGGTGGACGGCATGGCGGTGAAGTCCCGCCGCCGGCAAGGGCCGAGCCTCCGACGACTGTGCCACAGCAGATTGCAGGTGCGAAGAGAATGAGTGCGGTTGGTACGAAACTCCGAGTGAATCCGGGACAGTGGGGCGTCCGTGGCGTACCTCCCGTACGGCGGCGATCAGTTCGGCCGCCGTGAACTCGCCATGGACGAGATAGCCGGACGCGCCTTTGCGCAGGGCTTCCGCCACGACCTCGGGTTCGCGGCTGTACGTCAGCATCATCACCGGGGCGATCGCGCACAGTTCGGGCAGGGCGGTGAGGCCGTCCGTGCCGGGCATCCGCACGTCGAGAAGGACCACGTCCGGGACGAGAAGAACGGCGCGGTCCAGTGCCTCCGCGCCGTCCCGCGCCGTCGCGACGACCGCGATGTCGGGGTGCCCGTCCAGCAGCGCGGTCAGACCGGCCCGTACGACCGGGTTGTCGTCGGCCACGAGGACACGCAGGGACGGACCGGAAAGTGCCTGGTCAGGCATGTGCGGCCTCCTCTTGGGAAGTGGGGGGAGCGGGAAGGGCGGCCGTCGAGAGCGGGAGGGTCAGCCGGACCTCGGTGCCCCCGCCGAGGGGCCGGTCCAGCCGGATGTGGCCGCCGACGCACGCGGCTCGTTCCGTCATGCCGAGCAGGCCGAAATGGCCGGATCTCGTCCAGGCGGCGAGCGCGGCGGGGGTCACCGGTGCCGGGAGGCCCACGCCGTCGTCCCGGACGAGCAGCCCGAACTCGTGTTCCGACACGTCGAGTTCGACCGTCACCGCGTCCGCGCCCGAGTGGCGGTGGGCGTTCTCCAGCGCCTCGGACACGATCGCGAGGACGTGGTGGGCGGCACTGCTGGGCAGGACCGCGGGCGCGCCCCGGTGCCGCACGGCCGGGGCGAGGCCGGGGCGGTCATCGAAGTCGGCCGCCATGCGGTGGAGTTCGGGAAGGAGGTCGATGTCCGGGTCGGTCAGGTCGCTGTGCCGCCGCAGGTCCGTCAGGAGGGTGCGGGACTCGGCGGCGGCGAGGCGTGCCGCGTCCGCGACGGCGGTCGCCTGGAGTTTGAGCGCCTGCGGGTCCCCGCCCTCCGCGGAGGCGGCCAGCGCCTCCGCGGCCAGCGCGAGCCCGTACAGCGTCTTGGCCACGGAGTCGTGCATCTCGCGTGCCATGCGGGCCCGTTCGGACTCCACGGCCTCCGCGACGGCGAGCCGGCTGGTCGCCTCGGCCAGGGCCTGGCCGGCCGTGCCGAAGCGGAACAACAGATTGCGCAGGGTGACTCCGATGATGCCGGCACCGACGCAGAAGCCCGCGATGAGCAGGGTGTTGGAGCCCGCTCCCGGCCGGTGCTCCCAGGCCCTGAACACCGTGAGCAGCACGATGAGCTGGAACCCGGTGAAGACGCCCGCGCCGCGCCAGCCGTACAGCAGGCCCGACAGCAGCGGGGTGCAGACCGTGGCGTAGGCGAGGGGGGAGGCCGGGGACGCGGTGAGGAGCAGGACCGCGCCGAAGGTGAGGTCCAGGCCCATCAGGGTCGGGTGGGCGAGGAGACGGGGGCCGAAGCGGTCCCAGTCGCGGAGCATCGCGTAGGAGCCCATGACGCCGAGGACGGCGGCGGCGAGGACCGCGTAGCGCAGGAGGCCGCCCGTGGCGTTCGTCATCGCGAAGGGCGCGCCGACCGCGATGGCCGCGAGGCGGACCGCGAAGGCCTGACGGCACAGGGCCTGGAGGGCGTTGAGCTGGAGGCGGATGCCGCCGGGTGCGGGGACGTCGTCCGCGAGGTAGCCGGTGCCCCGTTGTTCGCGGGTCCGCACGAGCCGAAGGGGCCGGTGCGCACGGCTTCGGGCGAGCCGAAGGAACTGGTGCAGGCGGGCGCGGAGGGTGTGACCCCGGTCGCCGGGGAGGCTCTTCATCAGCGCCCCAGGATCGAGCCGAAGTCGGTGCCCGAGCCCAGGAACATGCCCGTCGCGATGAGGATCATCGTCGCCGGGAGCATGAACACCAGGGTGACCATGGTGGCCTTGGGAATGGTCTTGGCGGCGCGGCGGCGGGCGTTCTGGGCGTCCGTGCGGCGCATGTCGGTGGCGAGCTGGATGAGGGTCTCGGCGATCGGGGAGCCGAGTTCCTCGCCCTGCTGGAGCGCCGAGACGAACTGGGCCACCTGCTCGGAGGAGTTGCGCCTGCGGAGTTCGTCGAAGGCCTGGCGACGGCTGACGCCCATGTCCATCTGGCGCAGGGTGATGCGCAGTTCGTCCGCCCAGGGTCCCTCGTACTTCTCCGCGACGCGGTCCAGGGCCTGGCGGAAGCCGAGGCCCGCGGAGACGACGACCGCGAGGACGTCGAGGAAGTCGGGCAGGGTGCGGTCGATGACCTCCTTGCGCTCCCGGACGGCCTGCCAGATGAGGGCGTCCGCGGCGACCAGCCCGAAGGCCAGCGTGAGCACGGCGAAGAGGAGCTGGCCGTTGGAGAGGAAGACCAGGCCGAGGACGACGCCGAAGACCCCGTACACCGCCCGGCGGGCCGCGTAGCGGTTCAGGGTCAGGCCGCCGGGGTTGCCCGCCATGTCGATGCGACGGCGTTTGGCGTCCACACGCCGGGGGCCCATCAGGCGCAGGACCGTCGGCGCGAAGCGCATGCCGAGGCGGTCGACGGCCGAGTCCGCGGCCGAGACCCGGGTTCCGCCGACCTCCAGGGCGAGCTGGAGGTCGCTGGGGAGTTTGACCTCGGCGCGGATCATCCGGACGCCCAGGAGGACGCCCGCGACGGCCGCGCCCATCAGGACGGCGAGCAGCAGCGGCAGCATGGTGATCCCTCCCTCACACTTCGATCTTGCCGAGCCGGCGGATGACGAAGAAGCCCACGGTGTAGAGGCCGAGGGCGAGCAGGACGAGGCCCTGGCCGAGCGGGGAGCCGGTGACGCGGGCGAGGGCTCCCTCGTTCGAGGAGTTGATCAGCACCAGGGAGCCGATGCCGAGGAAGGGGACCGTGAAGGCGGTCGCGTTGACCTCGGAGAGCATCGTGCGGACCTCGCGGCGGGTCTCCTTGCGGTCCTCCAGGGTCTGGGTGAGGTTGCGCAGAGAGCTGACGACGGAGCCGCCCGCCTTGTTGGCCAGGACGAGGGTGGTGACGAGGACGATCAGCTCACGGGAGGGCAGTCGCTGCGAGAGTTCTCCGAGAGCGTCGTCGATCGTGCGGCCCAGCATCAACTGGTCGGCCACATGGGCGAGTTCCTCGCCCGCCGGGGCTTCCAGCTCCTCCGCGGCCATGGCGAGCGCCGTGCGCAGGGCGAGGCCGGCCGCCGTCGCGTTCGCCAGCAGGCGTGCCACGTCGGGGAGTTGGTTGATGAACGCCTCGATGCGCTTCTGGCGCTGCCAGTTGAGGAAGACGCCCGCGCTCCACACGCCGAGCAGGGCGGCGATCGGGCCGAAGAAGGGGGCCAGGGTCGCCGCGGCGATCAGCCACAGGGCGACGACCACGGCGGTGACGTAGGTGAAGAACTCCCCCGCCGTGAGATCGAGTCCGGTGGCCGTCAGGCGCAGGTGGATGGTGCGGCCGAGGCGGGTGCGGCGCAGCCGTCGGTCGACGCCCGCGAAGTGGCGTGCCCTGCCGCCCGCCGTGTGCGGAGCGCCTCCGCCGGTGAGCCGGTCGAGGAGGTCGCGGCGCTGGGCGCGGCCGGAGGCGTAGGTGTGCACGCCCGCGACGGCGAGCGTGCCGCCGAGGATCGTCCCGCCGAGGGCGAGGAGTGCGGGGTCGTTCACTGCTGCCTCCCTTCGGAGGTGAGGGGCTCGGAGGTGGGGGGCTCGGAGGTGGGGGGCTCGGAGGTGAGGGGCTCGGATGCGGAGGGTCCTGTGGTGGCGGATCCCGTGGTGGCGGATCCTGTGGTGGGGTGCGTCAACCGATGGCCTGCCTCGTGTTGTCGAGTACGTCGAGGGCCTCGGCGACGCCGAAGGCCGGCGGCGGCGGCTCGTTGGCGACGTACAGCTTCTCCGCGACCGGCCGCGGGAGCGGCAGGTGCTCGAAGTGGCCCCGCACGACGCGGTCGGGGCCGACCGGGAGGGGCACGAAGCGGGTGACCGGGGTGACGCGGAACTGTTCGCGGCCGTGCGAGACGAGCAGCGCGACCTCCGTGACCTTGCGGGAGCCGTCGGCGTGCCGGGAGAGCTGGACGACGACGTCGACGGCGGAGTTGATCTGGTCCTTGAGCGCCTCGAAGGGGATCTGGACCTCGGACATCGAGCCGAGGGTCTGCAGGCGCATGAGGGCGTCCTCGGCGGAGTTCGCGTGGACGGTGGCGAGGGAGCCGTCGTGGCCGGTCGACATGGCCTGGAGCATGTCGAGGGTCTCGCCGCCGCGGACCTCGCCGACGATGATGCGGTCGGGGCGCATGCGCAGCGAGTTGCGGACCAGGTCGCGGATGGTGATCTGGCCCTTGCCCTCCACGTTCGGGGGGCGTGATTCGAGGCGGATGACGTGCTCCTGCTGGAGCTGGAGTTCGGCGGAGTCCTCGATGGTGATGATGCGCTCGTGGGAGGGGATCAGGCCGGAGAGCGCGTTGAGCAGGGTGGTCTTGCCGCTGCCGGTGCCGCCGCTGACGATGACGTTGAAGCGGGCCCGGACGAAGGCGGCGAGCAGCATGAGCGTCTGTTCGTCGAGGGAGCCGAGGCCGATGAGCTCGGGGAGCGTGTACGCGCGGGGGAAGCGGCGGATGGTGAGGGTGGGGCCGGTCAGGGCGAGCGGCGGGATGATGACGTTGACGCGCTCGCCGGTGGGCAGGCGGGCGTCGACCATCGGGTTGGACTCGTCGACGCGGCGGTTGACCGTCGAGACGATGCGTTCGATGGTCTGCATGAGCTGCTCGTTGGAGGCGAAGCGCAGCGGCAGCTGTTCGACACGGCCGGCCCGCTCGACGAAGATCGAGTCAGGGCCGTTGACCATGATCTCGGTGATGGACGCATCGGCGAGGAGCGGTTCGAGGACGCCGAGTCCGAGTGCCTCGTCGACGACCCGGCGGATCAGCTGGGAGCGTTCGGCGGTGGAGAGGACCGGGCCCTCGCGGCTGATGATGTGGCCGAGGACGCGTTCGAGCCGGGCCCGGCGTTCGGCCGCCGCCAGGCCGGACATCTCGGCGAGGTCGATCTCTTCGAGGAGTTTGGCCCGGTAGACGGCGACGAGGTGTCCGTCCTCACGGGCGGGACCCCCCTCGTCGGGGGCGGCGATACGGGAACGCAGGCTCATGGTGTCGGCTCCTCCCGGTCAGTCGTCGGTGGGCATGGTCGCGCGGCGGGTGACCTCGTAGGGGCCGAAGAGGGGGATGACGCCGGGGACCGTGACCGTGACCGTGGCCGTGGTGAGTTCGGATCCCTGTTCGGTAAAGACGTCCGGGTCCAGCCATCCGCTCACGGCGGCGTGGCCCGCGGCCTCACCCGCCGGGGGGCCGCCCTGTTGCGAGGCGGCCCGCGCGGCGGCCCGCGCTCCGGAGCCGGCCTGGTTGACGCCGTACCCGATGAGCCCGAGCTGGATGGCCGCCATCCCGACGAGCAGCAGGACGGGCAGGAACCCGGTGAACTCCAGGATGGAGACACCCCGGTCGCCCCGGAGCCGGCGTGCGGCAAGGAACCCGCCTGCCGGACGGCGCCCGGCCCTGGCACGGACGTACGTCTTCATCCGTCGTCCCCCTCCAGTGCCGCGCCCGCGCTGCCCTGTACGTGGAAGCCCGCGTCGAAGCCCGGGAAGAAGAGGGGGACGTCGACGTCGACGGTGGCCCGCATGACGGGGCCCGAAGCGGCGCAGGAGATCTCCGCGTCCTTCCAGGAGCCCGGCAGATGCTTGCTCCCGGCCGCGTCGCAGGCGCCCTGGACGTCACCGTGCACCGCGTACGCCGCGGTGGCGGCGCGCGCCGCCTCGTCCGCCGCGTTCCCGGCCAGCGAGTACGAGTACCCGAACAGCACGCACTGCCACAGGATCGTCATGACGACCAGGAGCAGCGGGAACATCCCCGCGAACTCGAGGGTGACGGCCCCCCGGTCGCCGCCCCGGCCGCGGAGCGAGAGCGCGCCCCGGTCCGAGGCGGACGCCTTGCGGCGCCTGCCGCCGGTCCCGCCCTCCGAGGGGACGACGAGACCGAGCTCGGCGGCGAGTGCCCACAGCGCCTGTTTGACGGTCGAGCGGGCGTCCAGGTCCTGGAGCCGGCCCGCGTCGACGACCGACTGGAGTTCCTTGAAGACGGCGGGGACCGTGGAGCGGGCGACCTTGGTTCCGGTGACGCGTTCGACGAGGGACGGCTGGATCTCCGTACCGCGGGCGAAGCGGTTCACGACCGTCGTGGTCTCCTCCGCCTTGCGGATCTGGAGACGGTCCCACATACGGACCATGCGTTTGGCGGCGCGTACGGCGATGACGTCGGGGGTGACGAGGAGCAGGGCCCGGTCGGCCATCTCGACGGCCGCGGCGGTGGCCGAGTTCATCTGGGAGCCGCAGTCGACGACCACGACGTCGTGACGCGAGCGGAGCGCGCCGATGACCTGGCGGGCCACCCGGTCGGTGACCTCCTCGCCCCGTTCGCCCTCGGCGGGCGCGAGCAGGAGGGCGATGCCGCTGTCGTGGGTGTAGACGGCGTCCTGGAGGACGCGCGGATTGATGTCGGTGATGGCCGCAAGGTCGGCCACCGACCGGCGGAACTGCACGTCGAGGTACGAGGCCACGTCCCCGGACTGGAGGTCCAGGTCGAGCAGCGCGACGTTGTGGCCGGAGGCCTTCGCGGCGAGGGCGAGCTGGACCGCGGTGACGGTCGCGCCGACCCCGCCCTTCGCGCCGGTCACGGTGACGACGGTGCCGCCGGGGCCCGCGTACAGCTCGGGCGCGCCGCTGTGCAGGTGGCGGCGCATTCCGGCGGACCAGGCGGCGGCGGCCTGGACGCGTTCGGCGAGGGCGTCGTAGCCGAGCGGCAGGCCGATGATGCCGCGGGCGCCCGAGTCCATGGCGGCGGTGAGGACGCCGGTGCTGGTGTCGGCGGTGATGAGGACGACACCGACGGCCGGGAAGCGCATCACGAGGTCGCGGATCAGGTCCAACGCCGGTACCGGGCCGATGCGTTCGTGGACGAGGACGACTTCGGGGAGCTCGTCGAGGGACTCGGCGGCGAGGCGCGCGAGGGTGTCGAGGAGGGCTGTCGAGTCGGGTACGGGCGGGGCGGGTTCGGTGTCGGCGAGCTGGCTCAGCAGGGTGGTGAGCGCGCGGGCCGAGTCGATGTCGCCGACGGCGGGAAGGATACGGATGGTCATCGGCGAAGCTCCTCGCTCGCGTGCCGTGCGCCGGCCCCGGTGCCCGGTGCCGCGGCGGGCGACGGCACCCCACGGACCCGTCGCCGCGTCCCGGACCAGGGGCCCGGCGCCGGCCGTGTCCGCGTCGCGGGGGTCGGCCTCGTACGCCGCCCTGGGCGCCGCCCCGTGGGCATGGACCTCATGCGCGGCCTCCTACTTGTCCTCGTCGAGGGTGTACGTACGGTCGCCGGGCGCCACGATCGTGTCGGAGCCGCCGGCGACCAGGGCGAGCCGCACGTGCTGGGCGAACGACTCGGCGTACGCGACGCGTTGGGCGTCGGCGGTGCCGAGGGCGAAGGTGATCGGGACGGCCTGGGCGGCGCTGTTGCGCCGGTCGGAGCCGGACTGGTCGGGTTCGAGGGCGGTGAGCCTGCCGACGTCGATGACGCGGGCGTTCTCGACGATCACCTTGGACTGGTCCCTGGCCTTGTCGTTCTCGGCCTTGAAGGTGGCGTAGATGTTGACCCGGGAGCCGGGGTCGATCTTGCCCGCGACACCGGTCGAGGCGTCGATCATGATGGCGATCTCCTGCTGCCCGGCGGCCAGTCGCGGCTTGTCCACGATCATGTCGGCCTGCAGCAGGGAGCCCTTCTCCAGCTGGGTGACGGCGATCTTGCCGCGGACCCGGGAGAGGTCGGTGACGGCGGTGGACGACAGCCACCGCTCGGGCATCGAGATCTTCTCGAACTGGTCGGCCGACAGCTCCTTGTAGGGCGCGATGTCGCTCTTCAGGCGGTACGCCGTGACCTCCGGGCCGACCTTGGAGTTCACGTCGCGGATCACCGAGAGGACTCCGGCGAAGGCGCCGAGGGCGCACAGGACCGAGAGGACCAGCAGGATGACGCCGCGGCGCTGGCGCGAGTTCACTGAATCTCACCTCGTGGGGCGGTACCGGAAAGGGGACCGGGCTGTCGTCGTTCCTGCCGGGGATCCGGGGGCTGACCTCCGGGACAATGCAGCATGTTCAGGACAACCTCGATCTGCGGGGACGGCGGGGTCGGGCGGTGGTGCCTGGTGCGCTGTGCGGTCGTGACTGACGTGCTGTGCGGTGGTGCCTGGTGCGCTGTGCGGTCGTGACTGACGTGCTGTGCGGTGGTGCCTGATGCGCTGTTCGGTCGGCTCTGCGTGTGCTGTGCGGTGGTGCCTGACGTGCTGTGCGGTCGGGTCCGCGTGTGCTGTGCGGTGACGCTCGGTGCGCTGTGCGGTCGCGCCCGGTGCGCGCGTTGTGCACGAGGGGTCTATGTGGCGCCTCGGGGCAGGGCGCGTACCGGAGAGGCTGCCCGGACGGTGGTGGCCGGAAGCTCCTGTGCGGAAGGTGGTGACAGCGGGGCCGCGCAGAACCCGCAGCGGTCACCGATGAGTTCGAGCCCGCACCAGCGGCACTCGTCCCGCCGGACGGAGGAGACGAGCTGGTAGAGGACCGAGACGTCGTACAGTCCGGCGGCGAATTCGACGAGCCGGTTCGTCCCCCACCAGCGGACCGACTCCCCGGGCAGCGGGACGGTGGCGGCGCCCTGGACCTGCCAGGCGGGCGCGAGGGTGGAGGTGACCCAGTCGGAGGGCGGCTGCCCGGCGGCCGAGAGCATCCGGGTCCCGAACTCCGGTCCCGGCAGCTCCTCCTGGCCGACTCTGATCAACTCGGCACGCGGATTGGCGAGGACGGCGAACTGGGCCCCCGGAACCCATGACTTGGCGTGCGACTTCAGGGAGACCGGGACCCGGTCGAGCTTGGCGACCGAGCCGAGCAGGGCGCCGGCGTAGATGTAGTGCGCGAGCAGCCGGGCGGCGGAGGCGAGCACGCCGGGGCTGAAGTCGCACACCGACAGCTGACGCAACTGTTGGGCCAGCAGGGCGATTCCGAGCGGCGGCAGGTCGATGCCGAGCAGCGCGATGCGGTCGCTCTCCAGGACGGAGCGGACGGTGTGCAGCCGTCGGGTGACGGCGGTCTCGGCGCCGGCCGGGTAGAGGGAGATGACATACCCGTGCTGCTCGATGAGCGTGTGCATCCCGGTGAGGGATTCCTCCAGGGTGCCGAGCGGCTGGACGGCCGCCGGCGGGGTCTGCCGGTCGTGCGGCGGGAGCACCAGATCGGGACTGGTGACGGCTATCGCGGTCGGCACGCTGCACACACCCCGTTCGCTGCGGCGGGGTGGTCAACCACCGCCTCAGATCGCCCCTTTGTCGCCAAAGAGCGTCGCGGTCCGTTCCTTCGACGGCCACGGATCGCCACGGTGACGCCCTCTTGCATCAGCACCATATCCACGGCATGGCCCGCTCAACACCGAATCTCCGAGATCATCTCACCGAAGGTGCGGGCGTGATCAACGGAGAGTAAGCCGCCTCAAAACAACTGGGGCTTCCCATAAGGGTGTTGGGAACGTCGTGGGACTTGACAACCAGATTGGTCTGGACCAACTTGTACCCACCGGCGGTGGCCACCGTTCCGTTCCCCCTCCCCTCCCCCACCTCTCCCCTGGAGGACCCAGTGGACCGCGTCACCCGTATGCCCGGACGGAGATGGGCGGGAGCCCTCGCCGCCGTCGTCACGGCGTCCCTCCTCTCCCTCACCGGCCTGGCCGGCCAGGCCCAGGCCGCCGACATCAACAACGTCAAGAACGGCGGCTTCGAGTCCGGCCTGAGCAACTGGACCTGTTCGGCGGGCAGCGGCACGACCGTCTCCTCACCGGTGCACGGCGGCTCGGCCGCCCTGAAGGCCACGCCCGCCGGACAGGACTACGCCCAGTGCTCCCAGTCCGTCGCCGTGAAGCCCAACTCGACGTACACGCTGAGCGCCTGGGTCCAGGGGTCGTACACCTACCTCGGGGTGAGCGGCACGGGGACGACGGACGTGTCGACCTGGACGCCCAACACCACCTGGACACAGCTCTCGAACACCTTCACCACCGGCGCCTCGACGACCTCGGTGACGGTCTGGTCGCACGGCTGGTACGGACAGCCCGCCTACCTCGCCGACGACTTCTCGGTGTTCGGACCCGACGGCGGCGGTGGCGGCGACCCGGCCCCGACGGTCCCGGCGACCCCCGCGGGCCTCGCCGTGTCCGGCACGACCTCCTCGTCCGTCTCCCTGGCCTGGAACACCGTGTCGGGGGCGACCGGCTACAACGTGTACCGGGGCGGCTCCAAGGTCCAGTCGGTGACCGGAACCTCCGCGACCGTCTCGGGGCTCACGGCCTCCACCTCGTACTCGTTCCAGGTCAGCGCGACCAACCCGGCCGGTGAGTCGGCCAAGTCGTCGGCCGTCACCGGGACGACGGCCGCGTCCGGAGGCGGGGGCGGCGGTACGGTGCCCGCGCACGCCGTGACGGGCTACTGGCAGAACTTCAACAACGGCGCGACCGTGCAGAAGCTCTCCGCCGTGCAGTCGCAGTACGACATCATCGCCGTCGCGTTCGCCGACGCCACGAGCACGCCGGGCGCCGTGAGCTTCACCCTCGACTCGGCCGGCCTCGGCGGCTACACCGTCGACCAGTTCAAGGCCGACATCAAGGCCAAGCAGGCCGCGGGCAAGAAGGTCATCATCTCCATCGGCGGCCAGAACGGCACCATCTCGGTGAACGACTCCGCGTCGGCCACGAACTTCGCCAACTCCGTCTACTCCCTGATGCAGACGTACGGCTTCGACGGCGTGGACATCGACCTGGAGAACGGCCTCAACGCGACCTACATGTCCCAGGCGCTGCGCTCGCTGTCCGCGAAGGCCGGCTCGTCCCTGGTCATCACCATGGCCCCGCAGACCATCGACATGCAGTCCACGTCGAACTCGTACTTCCAGACCGCGCTGAACATCAAGGACATCCTCACCGTCGTCAACATGCAGTACTACAACAGCGGTTCGATGCTCGGCTGTGACGGCAAGGTCTACTCGCAGGGCTCGGTCGACTTCCTGACGGCGCTCGCCTGCATCCAGCTCCAGGGCGGTCTCGACGCGTCCCAGGTCGGCCTCGGCCTCCCCGCCTCCACCAGCGGCGCGGGCAGCGGCTACGTCTCCCCGACCATCGTGAACAACGCCCTCGACTGCCTGACCAAGCTCACCAACTGCGGTTCGTTCAAGCCCTCCAAGGCCTACCCGGGCCTGCGCGGCGCGATGACCTGGTCGACCAACTGGGACGCCTCGGCGGGCAACGCCTGGTCGAACGCGGTCGGCCCGCACGTGCACGCACTGTAGTTCCGGACCGCCGCGTCACCCTTCCCCCGGCGGTGCCCCTTCCGGCCCCGTTCGCCGCAGCCGCGGCGAACGGGGCCGGTGCCGTTTCCGCGCGGCCGGTTCCCGCCGACGGCCCTTTGTCGTCCCTTGACCTGCTCATGCCATAACCCTCACCATGAGCGCCACACCCGCACCATGCACGTCACCTTGAGCCACCCCCCGGCTCCGCTCCCCCACAATTCCGGAGATCCCGGAATTTTCCGGAGAAACAAGGAGACTTCATGCGATTTCGCCCACGTGGCAATGGCAGCGCCGACGGCCAGGGCAGAGGCCGCCGACGCGGCGCCGCCCTCGCCGTCCTCGCGGCCCTCGCCCTCGCGGCTCCCCTGACCGCCGCCGCCACCGACGCCACGGCGAGCGGGGCCAGGGTCCTCGCGCCCTCGTCCGACGACGTCCGGCAGTACGAGATCCACCAGAGCTCGACCCCCGCCTCCCGGACACAGATCCAGCGGTCGGGCGTCACCGTGGACGAGGCCGACGAGGAGACCGTCGTCGTATCGGGCCGCGCCGACCAGATCGCCACACTGCGCCGGCAGGGGTACGACGTCTCGCCGCTGGGCTCGGCGCCCGACCGGTCCGCCGGTGACGTACGGCTCTTCGACTTCCCGACGGCGGACTCGAAGTACCACAACTACGCCGAGATGAACACGGAGATCGACCAGCGGCTCGCGGCCTACCCGGGCATCATGAGCAAGCGGGTGATCGGGAAGTCCTACCAGGGCCGGGACATCGTCGCCATCAAGGTCAGCGACAACGTGGCGACCGACGAGAGCGAGCCCGAGGTCCTGCTCACCTTCCACCAGCACGCCCGCGAGCACCTGACCGTGGAGATGGCGCTGTATCTGCTGCGCGAACTCGGGGCCGGCTACGGCAGCGACTCCCGCGTCACCAGCATGGTGAACAACCGCGAGATCTGGATCGTCCCCGACCTCAACCCGGACGGCGGCGAGTACGACATCGCGAGCGGCTCCTACCGCTCGTGGCGCAAGAACCGCCAGCCCAACTCCGGTTCCTCGTACGTCGGCACGGACCTGAACCGCAACTGGAACTACAAGTGGGGCTGCTGCGGCGGCTCTTCGTCCTCCAAGTCCTCCGAGACCTACCGCGGCGCCTCGGCCGAGTCCGCGCCCGAGGTGAAGGTGGTCGCCGACTTCGTACGGGGCCGGGTCGTCGGCGGCAAGCAGCAGATCACCGCCGGAATCGACTTCCACACCTACAGCGAGCTGGTGCTGTGGCCGTTCGGGTACACCACCGCCGACACGGCCACCGGAATGACGGCGGACGACGCCGCCGCGTTCAAGGCCGTCGGCCAGAAGATGGCCGCCAGCAACGGGTACACGGCCGAGCAGGCCAGTGATCTGTACATCACGGACGGCTCGATCGACGACTATCTCTGGGGCAGCCAGAAGATCTTCGACTACACCTTCGAGATGTACCCGTCGTCCAGCTCCGGCGGTGGCTTCTACCCGCCCGACGAGGTCATCGAGCGGGAGACGTCCCGCAACCGGGACGCGGTGCTCCAACTCCTGGAGAACGCCGACTGCATGTACCGGTCCATCGGCAAGGCGGCCCAGTACTGCTCCTAGGGCCCGGCTCCGGCCGAGGCGGCCGGTGAACGGGGATCCGCGCGCCCTTCCTGACCGGCGCGCGGATCCCCGTACCCCTTACGGCTTCTCGCTCTTGCCCTTGCCCTCGCCCTTGTCGTCCTCGCCCCGGCTGTCGGCCTCAGCCGTCACCTCGACCTCGGCCTCAGCCGCCGTCTCGGTCTCGGGCTCGACCTCAGCCGCCGCCTCGGGCTCGACCTCTGGTTCGGGCTCGACCTCGGGCTCGGCCTCGCCGTCCTCGAAGTAGGCGTCCAGGACGGCGTCGAGCTGCTCCTCCCACTCCTTGAAGCGTGCCCGGGCGTTGGCCTCTATCTCGATCGGATACCAGCGGCGCTCCGGCGTGTGCACCGTGATGGTGAACCGCTTGCCGAAGCGCGGTGACTCCGTCTCGACGGCGCCGATCTCGTCCCAGCGGAACTCCGCCTCCTGGTCGTCCAGGCGCAGCCGGACACCGCTGTGGTCGGCCCTGATCGAGGCGCGCCGGTCGGAGGCCTCGAAGACGGGGCCGTCGGGGACGGCCCCGGATTCCGGGTCGGCCTCGGAGGCGGCCTCCTCCTCGGACGCGGACTCCTTCGGGGTCTCGGCGGCGGGCGCCTCGTCGGACGACGCGCCGTCGGAGACCGTCTCCTCGGCGACCGTCTCCTCGGCGACGGCCTCCTCGGTCTCCGCGACCGCGTCCTTCGGCTCCGCCGGCACGGGTGACGTAAGCCCGGGGATGTACGCCGGGTTCACCGCGGCTGCGTCCAGGGGCTGACTCTTCGAACCTATGCGCTGCTCCACAGCGGGAAGTATGGTCGAAGATCCTGTGCGGGGCACAGTCAGCCCCGAATTGGCGATGCCTCTGTTACACGAAGAGAGTCATCTCGGCCGTAGGGACAGGCCGGCGGGCGCCGTACGGCGGCGCCGGCCCCGGCCGGACAGATCCTGGGACAAGCCCTAGACGAAGAGGCTGACCACGGCGGCCACGGCGAACCCGGCGACGGACAGCACCGATTCCAGGACGGTCCAGGTCCTGAGGGTGTCGCGCTCGCTGATGCCGAAGTACTTGGCCACCATCCAGAAACCGCCGTCGTTGACGTGCGAGGCGAAGATCGAACCCGCCGAGATCGCCATGATGACCAGGGCGACGAAGGCCTGGGAGTGGTGCCCCTCGGTGAGCAGGGGCGCGACGATGCCGGCCGTGGTGACGATCGCGACCGTCGCCGAGCCCTGGGCGACCCGCAGGACCAGGGAGATCAGATAGGCCAGGAAGATCACCGGGAGGCCGACGTCGTTGAAGGTGTCCGACAGGGCCTGGGCGACCCCGCTGGCCTTCAGTACGGCGCCAAAGATGCCGCCCGCGCCGACCACGAGCAGGATGTTGCCGACCGGCTTGAGGGACGAGGTCGACACCGTCTCCAGGGACTTGCGGGACCAGCCGCGCCGAATGCCGAGCAGGTAGTAAGCGAGGAGCAGGGCGATCGTGAGGGCGACGAACGGGCTGCCGAAGAACTCGATGACCGAGCGCGGGGTGGAGGGGTCGAGCGCGATCGAGGAGAAGGTCGCCGCGAGGATCAGCACCAGGGGCGTACCGATGATGCCGAGGACCGTGCCGAGCGGCACCGGCTTCTCCCGCGGCTCGGCTCCGTCCCCCGGGCTCCCGGCCTCACCCGGCGAGGAGACACCCGCGCCCCGCTGTTCGGCCGCGACGGCCCGCTTGGCCTCGGCCGCCGCCTCGACCATGTCCTGCGGTACGGGGACGAAGAGGCGCTTGCCGATCCAGGCGGAGTAGACCCAGGCGGCCAGCACCGCGGGGATGCCGCAGACGATGCCCATGAGGATGACCCAGCCGAGCTGGACGTGCAGCAGTCCGGCGGCGGCGACCGGGCCGGGGTGCGGCGGCAGGAAGGCGTGGGTCATCGACAGGCCGGCGAGCAGCGGCAGGCAGTAGAGCAGGATCGACTTGCCGGACCGCTTGGCGGCGGCGTAGACGATCGGCGCGAGGACGAAGATGCCGACGTCGAAGAAGACCGGGATGCCGAAGATCAGGCCGGTCAGGCCCATGGCGAGCGGAGCCCGCTTCTCTCCGAAGAGGCCGAGCAGCCGGGAGGCCAGCACCTCGGCGCCGCCGCTGACTTCGAGGATCGCCCCGAGCATCGTGCCGAGTCCGATGATGATCGCGACATGGCCGAGGATGCCGCCCATGCCCGTCTCGATGACGGACACGGCGGTCGACCGCTGGACCGTGCCGAACAGCTCGGTGACCGGGAGTCCGGCCGCGAGGCCGACGGCTATGGAGACGGCGAGCAGGGCGACGAACGGCTGGAGCCTGACCTTGATGATCAGGAAGAGGAGGAGCGCGATACCGAGGGCGGCGACCGTGAGCAGTCCGGCCGTTCCGTCGAGAAGGAGCAGGAGACCACCGGTGTGCGGTGGTGTCTCCGGGGCCGGGGCTGTCGCTGCGAGCGGGTACGACGACATGTCGGAGGGCCTCTTTTTCGTCAGTCCGTGGGGGCTTTCGGGCAGGGCGGATCGCGGTGCGGCACCCCGGGGTCGGTGGGGTGCCGCACCGTGACGTCGTACGTGGTGCGGGGATCGCGCGGGCCGCGCCGGCTGTGCGGGTTACGCCGGCTGTGCGGGTTACGCGGTCGCGCGGGAGTGGCGCGGGCGTGGGCCCGGACGCGGGCGTGGGCCCGGAGGGGACGTCAGCCGAGAACGGCGAGCACGTCGATCTCGACGAGGAGTCCGGCCGGCAGACCGACGTAGACCGTCGTGCGGGCGGCGGGGGGCGCGGTGAGGCCCTGCTCCTCGAAGTACTGGTTGTAGATCTCGTTCATCTCGGCGAAGTGGCCGGTGTCCGTGAGGTAGACGCGGATCATCATCGCGTCGTCCCAGCCGGCGCCGCCCTCTTCGAGGACGGCCTTGACGTTGGCGAGCGTCTGGAGGGTCTGCTCGCGCAGGGTGGAACCGGCGGGCGTCGGGGACTTGCCCTCCTCGGCGGGCAGGAAGCCGACCTGGCCGGCGACCTGGAGGATGTTCCCCTTCCGCACGCCGTGCGAGAACTTGGCGGGCGGGGTGGTGTGGGTCGAGGGGGTGAGGGCGGTCTTGTCGGTCATGCGGTGCTCATTCCTTCGGTTCGTCCTTCGTGGGGGCTTTGCCGGAGTAGTCGTGGCTGATGGCGTCGGCCGTACGGCGTACCAGCGGGAGCAGGGCGAGGAGTTCCTCGGCGGTGACGACGACGTTGGGCGCGGAGACCGACATGGCGGCGGCGACGCGTCCGTCGGCGCCGCGGACGGGGGCGGCGACGCAGTTGATGGATTCCTCGTGGCCGCCGAGGTCGGTGGCCCAGCCCTGTTCGCGCACCATCGCCAGTTCCTTGAGGAAGGCGGGGGCGTTCGGCGTCGAACGGGCCGTGTACATCGGGTAGTCGAGCTTGTCGGCGACGGCGCGGCGCTCGGTCTCGGGCAGGTCCGCGAGGAGGAGCTTGGCGACCGCGGCGACGGTGATGGCGACGGGTTTCCCTATCCGCGAGTACATGCGCACCGGGTAGCGGCTCTCCACCTTGTCGATGTAGAGCACCTCGCCCTCCTCGTACACGGCGAGGTGGACGGTGTGTCCGCAGCTCTCGTTGAGGCGGACGAGGTGGGGGTGGGCGATCTCGCGGACGTCGAGGTTCTCGACGGCCTCCTGGGCGAGGGCGAACAGGCGGGCGCCGAGCCGGTAGCGCTGGTCGGACTGGCGGTAGACCAGGCCGTGTTCGTGCAGGGTGCGCAGCAGCCGCAGGGCCGTGGACTTGTGGACGCCGAGGCGGTCGGCGACCTGGCCGAGGTCGGCGGGGCCCTCGGCGAGCAGCGGCAGGATGCTCAGCGCTCGGTCGACGGTCTGGCTCATGGCGTACGTACCTCCTCGGCGGCCCGTGGGTCGGCTGCGGTCCAGCCGGGGCCGAGACGAAGTGTCTCCCAGGCGACGTCGTCGAGAGCGGCCAGCCGGTCGGCGAGCCCCCGGGCGGGCGGTTCGGCGAGGTCGCCCGGGACGGTGAGGGCGGCGGCGGCCGTCAGATGGCCGTGCCGCAGGCGGTCGCGGGCGGGAAGGCCGCGCAGGGTGGCGGAGAGGAACCCGGCGGCGAAGGCGTCACCGGCGCCGACGGCCGCGACGACGTCGACCCGCAGGGCGGGGACGAAGACGGCGGCACCGGCCGCGTCCTCGCCGCACTCGCCGCCGCTCCCGGTGGTGGCCCCTTCGGCACGGACGGCGTTCCCGGCCGTCCCCGTCCCGCCGGTGCCCCCGGCCGTGGTCCTGTCGAAGACGACGGCACCGGCCTTGCCGTCCTTGACGACCAGGACGTCCGGTTCGGGCAGCGCCTCGCGGATCGCGTGCGCCCCGCGCAGTCCCCAGGCGTCGCGGGCCTCGTCGTCGCCGACGAAGACGAGGTCGGCACGGCGCGCGAGGTCGAGCAGGACGCGCGGTCCCTCGGGGTGGCCGCGCCACAGGCCCGGGCGGTGGTTGACGTCGAAGGAGACGAGGGGGCGGCCTGGGCGGGGGGCGGTCAGCTCGCGCATCAGGGCCAGACAGCCGTCGGAGAGCGCGGCGGTGATGCCGGACAGGTGGAGCACGCGGCCCGAGCGGGCGGCGGCCAGGTCCGTGTTCCGCGCCGTCATGGCCGAGGCGGCGGATCCGGCCCGGTAGTAGGCGACTTCGTGGGCGCCGGTCGCCCGGTCGCCCGCGGTGCGGAAGTAGACGCCGGTCGGCCGGGCGGGATCCCGGCGCACGGCGGAGGTGTCGACGCCGTACGCGGTGATCGCCTCCACCAGGTGGTCGCCGAACCCGTCGGCGCCGACCCTGCCGACCCAGCGGACGGAGTGACCGGCGCGGGCGAGCACGCAGGCCACGTTCGACTCGGCGCCGCCGATGCCCCGCTCGAACGACGGCACGTCGGCGAGCCGTCCGGGGCTGGTGGGCAGGAAGGTGACCATGGACTCGCCGAGCGCCACCACGTCGACGCCGCCCGTGCCGACGCCGGTGGCGGCGGCGTCGGCGTCTGTCTCGGTGCCGGTGCCGGGGGTCGCGGTGTCCGCGGGTCCGTTGCTGCTCACGGCGGTCGGGGCTCCTCGCTCTGGCGGTCGACGGTGGCGGACGGCACCGTTGACCGTGCGTCGGCTGGGATGTTAGACAGCAGGAAACGACATACGCAATGAGCGTTGCACATGATGCAACGAACTGATCGGACCGAGGAGGCCCCATGAGCGCCGACACCGCCGCCGCACCGCTGGCCGCGCTCGCGGCGGAGCGCGTCGACCACCGTTTCAAGGGCCTGCCGCCGGACGCCGGCGGGCTGAGCGTCGGCGAGCTGGCCGCCCAGCGCCGCAACCTCTTCACGGACGGTTTCACCACCCCCGTCCTCGCCCTCTCCGCCGAGCGCCTGACCCATAACCTCGAACTCATGGAGACGTACGCCACCCGGCACGGCCTCGCCTTCGCCCCGCACGGCAAGACCTCCATGGCGCCCCAGCTCTTCTGGCGGCAGATCGAGCACGGCGCCTGGGGCATCACCCTCGCCGTCCCCCACCAGGTGCGGGTGGCCCGGGAGTTCGGCATCGACCGGATCTTCCTCGCGAACGAACTCGTCGACCCGGCCGCCCTCCGCTGGATCGCCGCCGAGCTGGCCGAGGACCCGGACTTCCGGTTCGTCTGTTACGCCGACTCGGTGCGCGGGGTGGAGCTGATGGACGCCGCGCTGCGCGGGAGCGCCCGCCCGGTGGACGTCGTCGTCGAACTCGCCGCGGGCGCGGGCGCCCGTACCGGGGCGCGGACGGAGGAGGAGTGCGAGGCGGTCGCCGACGCGGTGGCGGCGGCCGGGACGCTCCGGCTGGCCGGTGTCGCGGGGTACGAGGGCGAGGTACCGGACGCGAACCCCGAGCGGGTGCACGCCTGGCTGCGGCGGCTGACCGCGCTCGCGGCGGCCTTCGACGCCGCCGGGCGGTTCAAGGATGTCGACACGATCGTCGTCAGCGCGGGCGGCAGCGCCTGGTTCGACGCGGTCGCCGACGTGTTCGCGGAGATCCCCGGACTCTCGCTGCCCGTCCTGAAGCTGCTGCGCTCGGGCGCGTACGTCTCGCACGACGACGGCCACTACCGCAGGCTCACCCCCTTCACCCGTGTCCCGCGGGAGGGCGCCCTGCACCCGGCGTTCCGCCTCTGGTCGCAGGTCGTCTCGCGGCCCTCCCCCGAGCAGGCCTTCACCAACGCCGGCAAGCGCGACGCGGCCCACGACCTCGATCTGCCCTTCGCCCAGGTCGTGCGCCGGGGTGGCACCGAGCGTCCGGCGGCCGGCATCGAGGTGAGCGGGCTCTCCGACCAGCACGCCTGGCTGCGCACGGCCCCCGAGGCGGACCTGGAGGTCGGCGACTGGGTCGGCATGGGCCTGTCCCACCCGTGCACGTCCTTCGACAAGTGGCAGCTCATCCCGCTGGTCGAGCCGGACGGCACGGTCGTCGACTACATCCGTACGTTCTTCTAGCGATCCCTCTTCCAGCCGTCTCCGGGGTCAGCCGGAGACCGGAGATCCGTACATCGTTCCGAGACGGGAGACGCCCCCATGGACCACGCCGACCTGGTCATCCAGGACGTGGACGTCGCCGACGGCAGCGGCGCGCCGACGTATCGCGCGGACGTGGCCGTCAAGGGCGGCCGGATCGTCGCGATCGTCAAGGAGGCCGCGGCGGCCGGCTGCCAACGGCCGCGCGGCACACGGGAACTGGACGCCGAGGGTCTCGTCCTGGCCCCCGGCTTCATCGACATGCACGCGCACAGCGATCTCGCGCTGCTGCGGGACCCGGACCACAGCGCGAAGGCCGCCCAGGGCGTGACCCTCGAGGTCATCGGCCAGGACGGCCTGTCGTACGCGCCGGTCGACGACCGTACGCTCGCCGAGGTCCGCCGGACGATCACCGGCTGGAACGGCGACGGCGACGACATCGACTTCACCTGGCGTTCCGTGGGCGGGTACCTGGACCGGCTCGACCACGGCTTCGACGGCGAGGGCATCGCGGTCAACGCCGCCTACCTCGTCCCCCAGGGCACCGTCCGCATGCTCGCCGTCGGCTGGGAGGACCGCGAGGCGACCCCCCGGGAGCTGGACCGGATGCGGCGGCTGGTCGCCGACGGGCTGCGGGAGGGCGCGGTCGGCATGTCCTCGGGACTGACGTACACACCGGGGATGTACGCGCGGGACGCCGAACTCACCGCCCTGTGCCGGGTGGTGGCCGAGTACGGCGGCTACTACTGTCCGCACCACCGCTCGTACGGGGCGGGCGCCCTGGAGGCGTACGCGGAGATGGTGTCCCTCACCCGTGAGGCGGGCTGCCCGCTCCATCTCGCCCACGCCACCATGAACTTCGGGGTGAACGAGGGGAGGGCGCCGGAGCTCCTCGCCCTGCTGGACAAGGCGCTGGCGGAGGGCGCCGACATCACCCTCGACACCTATCCGTACACCCCGGGGTGCACCACCCTGGCGGCGATGCTGCCGAGCTGGGCGGGCGTGGGCGGCCCGGAGGCGGTGCTCGCCCGGCTGCGGGACGACGACACCGCCGAACGGGTCCGGCACCACATGGAGGCCGTGGGCTCGGACGGCTGCCACGGCGTGCCCATCGCGTGGGAGACGATCGAGATCTCGGGGGTGAACGACCCCGCCCTCGGGTCGTACGTCGGCCGGACCGTCCGGGAGTCCGCCGACCTGCGCGGCGAGGCACCCTGGACCACCGCCCGGCGGCTGCTGGTCGAGGACCGGCTCGGCCCCACGATCCTCCAGCACGTCGGCCACGAGGAGAACGTCCGGGCGATCATGCGGCACCGTGTGCACACCGGCGGCTCGGACGGCATCCTGCACGGCGCCAAACCGCACCCGCGCGCCTACGGCACCTTCCCGCACTATCTCGGCCGGTACGTACGGGAGTTGGGCGTCCTGACGCTGGAGGAGTGCGTCGCTCGTCTCACCGGCAGGCCCGCCGCCCGGCTGCGGCTGCCCGACCGCGGTCTGGTCCGCGAGGGGTACCGCGCCGACCTGGTCCTCTTCGACCCGGCGACGGTCGCGGCGGGGTCGACCTTCGCGGCGCCGCGCACACTGCCCACCGGCATCCCGCACGTCCTGATCGACGGCCGTTTCGTCATCGAGGACGGACGCCGGACCGACGTGCTGGCGGGACGGGCGGTCCGCCGAACGGCGTGACCGCCCGCCCTCCCGCGGTCCTACGGCTTGGGCAGGACGCATCCGCTCGCGCTCAGGTTCAGCTGGTTGCCGGTCGTGAAGCAGGCCGGGATCTGGTAGGTCTCCTCGGCGTAGTTGATGCCTTCACGGACGGTGACGTTGCCGCTCGCGTCGACCTCGCACGGGTTGTTCACCGTGCAGGTCTCACCGTCCTCGTTGCCGGTGTTGTTGACGGCGACGACCTTGCCGGTGGACTGGTCGACGACCGGCGAGCCCGAGGTGCCGCCGATGGTGTTGCAGGCGGAGGTGTAGCGGACGGAGTCCTTCCAGGTCCAGCCACCCTCCTTGAGGCGGTACACGAACCCGTCGATGCTGCAGTTGTAGAGCCGCTTCCAGTAGCCGGAGGCCACGGTGATGGCGGTGCCGGCGACCGGGTGCGTGTCCTGCACGGTCAGCGCGCTGATGCCGTACGAGTTCCTGATGGTCGCGTACGTGCTGGTGAGCTGATAGATCGTGATGTCCGTGTCGGTCATGGTCGAGTACGCGACCTTGCTCGCGCGCAGGGTCGCGACCCTGGTGCCCGCCGAGTTGAGCAGGCCGAAGGTGCGGCTGGACGACTGGCCGACGATCACCTCACCGGGGTCCGGGAAACCGGTCTCCAGGCAGTGGCCGTTGGAGAGCACGAGCGCCGGGGCGCTGTCCGCCGAGTTGGGGAAGCGGATGACGGAGCCGGAGCAGTTGCTGAGCGCGACGGTCCCGGCCAGGCTGACCGCCTGGAGGGTGGGCGCCGCCTCGGCGCCGGCCGTGACGGCGGGGGCCGACACGCGCGCGGGAGCCGAGTGGGACGCGGGTACGGCGTGGGGAGCGGGTGCCGCGACCGCGGGTGCCGCGCCCGCCCCGGACAGCACCAGGGCGAACAGTGCGGCGACGAGAGGCTTTCTCATGTGGGGGTCCCCTCTTGCGACTTGGGGCGGCCGAAGGTCATCCGGCCGCCTTCCGTCGGCCGGAGGTCTTCCGGCCGTCTGTTGTCATGCGCATTGTGAGGGGAGAGAGAAAAGTGAACAAGGAGCCGTTTCCGGCCGTTGCCCGAGATATCGGGAGCCGGTTTCCGGCCGCCGGTGGTGGTGCGGGAGCGGTTTCCGAACGTCGATGACGGTGCCGGGAGCGGTTTCCGGCCGCCACCCGCGGTGCCGGGGCCGTCTTCAGGCCGCCGGTGGCGGTACCGCGAGCCGATTTCCGGACGTCGACGGCGATACCGGGAGCGGTTTCCGGCCTCAGCCCGCGATGCCGGGGCCGTCTTCAGGCCGCCGATGGCAGTACCGGGAGCCGCTTCCGGACGTCACCCGCGATTCCGGAACCGTTTCCGGACGGCACCGGCGGCACCCGGGAGCCGATTTCCGGCCGTCGCCCACGGCGGTGCCGAGCCGGACAACTCGTACGCCTCATGGGCGCGGCGGAACAGGAGGGTGCCGCTCGTTGCGTGGCGACCTGCCGGGACCGGTCCGGACAGGTCCTAGTCGGACCAGCCTCCGTGCCCGTGGCCGTGTCCGTGCCTGCCGGGGGTGCTCGTCGCGGACGGGGTCGGGGTGACCGAAGGGCTGGTGGTGGCGGAGGCCGTGGGGGCGCCGGACGCGGTGGGCGCGGGGGCCGTGGAGGCGTTCCCGGGCGTGGAGGCGCCCGCGCTCGCGGTCGCGCCCCGGGAAGCGGTGGCCACGCCGGACGGGGCGGCGGCCGCCGACGTGGTGGCCGGCGGGGCCTGAAGGGGCTGCGCGGAGGCGGCCGCGGTGGAGTCGTCGTCCGCCTGGGCGGGTCCGGTGGGGAGGTGCACCGGCCGGCTCGTGCCCTGGGGCGCACCACCCGCTCCCCCGGGCACCCCGGAGTCGAACGCCCCGGAGACGGCGATGCCGAGCGCGACGACGCCCGCCGCGCCCCCGGCCACGGCGAGGCGCCGGGCCAGCTTGTTGCGGCGGGTCTGCCTGCGGTGCGACCGCCGCTCCTGCCGCCCCGCCGGATCGCCGGGCACGACGGGCAGGACGCTGGTGTCGTCGCCGTCCGTGTAGGCCTTCCGCCAGCCGTGCGCCTCGGCGGGATCGGCGTACGTCTCGTAGGCCAAAGGCGTCGCCCCGTCGCTCTGCGGGAGGTACACCGTCGGCCGGGCTTCGGGATCTCCGGGCTGCCAGGACATGATCGCGCATTGTAGGGACCACCAGGGCGTTCGGCGCAGCCGAAGGGCGAAGATGCCGGAACCGACACGTCTCGCGTGGTGGAAAACACGCCCCGGCGCGCGGCGCGCGGCCGTAAGCTCACGGATATGCAGGTGATCCAGTCCACGAAGCTCGCCAACGTCTGCTACGAGATCCGGGGTCCGGTTCTTGAGGAGGCGATGCGGCTGGAAGCGGCCGGTCACCGCATCCTCAAGCTCAACACGGGCAACCCGGCCGCCTTCGGGTTCGAGTGCCCGCCGGAGATCCTCGAGGACATCCTCCGCAACGTCTCCTCGGCGCACGGTTACGGCGACGCCAAGGGCCTGCTGGCGGCCCGCCGCGCGGTCGTGATGCACAACCAGACCCTCGGCATCGAGACGGACGTCGATCACGTCTTCATCGGCAACGGCGTCTCCGAGCTCATCGTGATGGCGATGCAGGCGCTGCTGGACGACGGCGACGAGGTGCTCGTACCGGCCCCGGACTACCCGCTGTGGACCGCGGCGGTCTCCCTGTCCGGCGGCACGGCCGTGCACTACCGCTGTGACGAGCAGTCCGACTGGATGCCCGACCTCGCGGACGTGGAGCGGAAGATCACCGACCGCACCAAGGCGATCGTCATCATCAACCCGAACAACCCGACGGGCGCGGTCTACGACGACGCGATGCTCCGGGGACTGACGGACATCGCCCGGCGGCACAACCTGCTGGTCTGCTCCGACGAGATCTACGACAAGATCCTGTACGACGGCGTCACGCACACCGCGACCGCCAAGATCGCCCCCGATCTGCTCACCCTCACCTTCAACGGCATGTCGAAGGCGTACCGGGTGGCGGGCTACCGCGTCGGATGGATGTCGGTCTCGGGGCCGCGCGCGCACGCCTCCTCCTACATCGAGGGCCTGACGATCCTCGCGAACATGCGGCTGTGCGCGAACATGCCGGGGCAGCACGGAGTGGTGGCGGCGCTCAGCGGGCGGCAGACGATCAACGACCTGGTCCTGCCGGGCGGGCGCCTGAAGGAGCAGCGGGACGTCGCGCACGAGCTGCTGACGCAGATCCCGGGTGTGACGTGCGTGAAGCCGAAGGGCGCGCTGTACCTGTTCCCGCGCCTCGACCCGAAGGTCTTCAAGGTCAAGGACGACCGGCAGATGGTGCTCGACCTGCTGCGGGCCGAGAAGATCATGGTCGTCCAGGGGACGGGCTTCAACTGGCCCGAGCCGGACCACTTCCGGGTGGTCACCCTGCCGACGGTCGCGGACCTGACGGACGCGGTGACGCGGATCGGCACGTTCCTGGACGGCTACGGCCAGCCGTGACGCCCGCCGGGACGCACCCGGCGCTCACCCTGTGTGTGCGCCGCGTCCCAGTATGCGAACCAGCTCAACTTTAGACGAAATCCAAGCTAGGATGGCTTCCTGTCAGGCACAGGAGGCCATTCCATGTACGAACCGATCCGCTCGAAGTCGGTCCACACGATGGCCGGCGCCCCCTCCTCCGACTTCCCCCACCGGTCGCGCGAGGAGGAGCTGGACATCCAGCTCGCCGGTCACCTCGCGGCACTGCTCGCCGTCACGGACGAGATCCGCGCGATCGCCCCGTCCGCCGATCTGGACGCCGGCGCCGAGCGGCTCGCCGAGCAGGTGACCCGGCTGCGGGGCGAGGCCCCCCTGCGCGCCGCGGTCGCCACGGCGTCCGGCGCGTCGCGCCTCACGGCCCTCCACCGGCGGGCCCACACCCTCGCGGGCCGCGCCCTGGTCGTCGCGGCCTCCCGCGCCGACACGGCCGCGGCGATCCTCTCCGCCGAGCGCATGGACGCCCACGCGCCGGCCCTCGAACCCCGCGAGCTGGCCACCCGCTGAACCCCTCGGGCCCTGAGCCCGAGGCCCCGTACGGCCCCGGTCCGCGCGCCTTCGAAGCGACGCGCGGACCGGGTGCCACATCCCTTCGCAAGCCGTGTGCGGGGCTCCGCGCCGCCTCCGTAGCGGCGCCCCCTCCTCCGGTTGCGTACCGGGACCCGGTGGTCACCTCGTGTTCACTCCCCGAGGCGGGGAACGTTGGATTCCGAGGTGCACGCTCCAGGCGTGAGACGCATCGCGGGAATCGTCCTGGCGGTCCTGTTGATCGGCGGAGTGGCAGCAGCCGTCGTCGCAGGCCGCAATGATCAGGACAAGGGCACGGCAACGAAGACCGTGCGCGGAATGATCGGTTCGGAGAAGGCGGAGTTCTTCTCCGATCCGAAGGTGGTGAAGGCCCTCGCCGCCAAGGGCTACACCGTGAAGACGGAGACCTCCGGGTCCTGGGCCATGGACGGCCTGGACCTCAAGGGGTACGACTTCGCCTTCCCTTCCAGCCAGGCCCCGGCCGACGAGCTCGCGGACAAGTACCACGTCCGCCGGCCGCTGCCCCGGCCCTTCTACTCGCCCCTCGTCGTGGTGGCCCACCGCAGCGCGGCCCAGGTCCTCGCCGCCAACGGGCTGGCCACCCTCGACAAGAACAGCGGCACGCTGAAGATGGCCGCCTATCTGGACGCGGCCCGGCACGAGCGGACCTGGCAGCAGCTCAAGGGCGCCGAGGCGCACGGTGAACTGACCGGCACGCTCTACATCGCCAGCACCGACCCGGAGACGTCCAACTCGGGCGCGCTCTACCTCGCCGCCGCGTCCTATGTCGCCGACGGCGGGCGCGTCGCCGCCGACGACGCCGCCATCGGACGCACCGCGTCCCTGATGCACCGGCTCATCAGCGTCCAGGGCGCCCAGCAGCCCAGCACCGACGCCGCGTTCGGCGACTTCGTCAGCGGCGCGGGCAACCCGCTCGTCCTCGTCTACGAGTCACAGGTCGCCGCGCTGCTCACCGAGGGCCGGGACACCGGCGACCTCACGGTCCTCTACCCGGACACCACGGCGAACAGCGACCACACGGTCGTACCGCTCACGCCCGAGGGCCGCGCGCTGGGTGAACTCCTCAGCACCGACCCGGCGTTGCGCAAGCTCGCCGTCCGGCACGGGTTCCGTCCGCAGGGCGCCACCGGCGAGTTCACGGCGGCCACCACCGGCCGTGCCGCGTATGTCAACCAGAAGCTGACCGGTGTCCGGCAGGCGCCCGTGCCCGCCTACAAGGTGCTGCACGAGATGGCGCGCCGGGCCGGAAACTAGGGGGAAGAGCACATGAGCACCGAAGACACGTTCACCCTCACGCCGCCCGAGGCCGTTGCCCCCGTGCCCCGTGAGAAGGCCGGCGGACTCGTCCCCGTCGACCCCGGTGTGCAGGACGAGATGGCGCGACGCGCCGCCGAGTACATCGACGGTCTCGCCGTCCTGGACGCGCGCTCCCCCGAATTCGCGGGCAAGGTCGGGGAGATCGCGGGCCTGGGGTCGACCGAGATGCGCGGCGCCGCCGCCCAGTCCAACCGCATGCTGGAACGGACGATCCGCAGCCTGCCCTCCAAGGGCGAGGACGCGCAGTCGCACGTCGCCGGCTCGCTCGTCGAACTCCGGCGTGTGGTCGAGGACCTGGACCCGCGCGACCTGTCCGCGAGCAAGGGCAGGAAGTTCCTGTCCAGGCTGCCGGGCGGCAACAAGCTGCGCGACCACGTCGCCAAGTACGCCTCCGCGCAAGGCACCTTGAACAAGATCGTCGGCTCGTTGCGCGGCGGCCAGGACGAACTGCGCCGGGACAACGCGGCACTGCAGACCGAACGCGTCCGCCTCTGGGAGACGATGGGCAAGCTCCAGGAGTACGTCGTGCTCACCCAGGCCCTGGACACGGCGGTCGAGGAGCACATCGCGGGCGTCGACGCCGCCGACCCCGCGGGAGCCGACACGCTCCGCTCCGACGTGCTCTTCCCCGTCCGGCAGAAGCACCAGGACCTGCTCACCCAGCTCGCGGTGTGCGCCCAGGGCTATCTGGCGATGGACGTGGTCCGGCGCAACAACGACGAACTCATCAAGGGCGTCGACCGCGCGGCCACCACCACGGTCTCCGCGCTGCGCATCTCGGTCATGCTCGCCTCCGCGCTCGACAACCAGCGCAAGGTCGTCGAACAGGTCAACGCCCTGCGCGGCACGACGGAGGACCTCATCCGGGGCAACGCCGAGATGCTCGCCACCCAGAGCGGAGAGATCCAGCGCATCGCCGCCGACCCCGCCGTCGGCGCCGAGACCCTGCGCACCGCCTTCCAGGAGATCTACCGCACCCTCGACGCGATCGACACCTACAAGGTCCGGGCGACCGAGACGATGGCCGCGACCGTGGAGTCCCTGACCTCCGAACTCCAGAACGCCGGAGCCTACTTGGAGCGCAGCCGCACGCGGGGCGCCCTGGACGGCGGGCAGGGATGAGAGCGCTCCGACGGGCGGCCGGCGCCGCCCTGGCCCTGCTCGCCGTCACGGCCTGCACGGCCCAGGAGGAAGCGAGGTCCGGGGACGACGAGAAGCCGCGGCCCGGCACCCTCCGGATCCTCGCCTCCAGCGAACTCGGCGACATGAAGCCGGTGCTCGACCGGATCGAGCGGGACACCGGCATCACGGTCAGACCCACCTACATGGGCACCCTCGCCGCCGTCGACCTGATCGCGCGGGGCGCCTCGGACGACAGGTTCGACGCCCTGTGGCTCTCCTCCGACGACTACCTGCATCTGCGTCCGGAAGCGGCGAAGAAGGTCGTCTCGGAGACACCGGTCATGTCGAGCCCGGTGGCCCTCGGCGTGAAGCCGGACACGGTGCGGGCCCTCGGCTGGAAACCGGACGACGTCACCTGGTCGCAGGTGGAGAAGGCCGTGGCGGACGGAAAGCTCACGTACGGCATGACCGATCCGGCACGCTCCAACTCCGGTTTCTCCACACTGATCTCGGTGGCCTCGGCCCTGTCCGGCGCCCAGTCGGCGCTCACGGACGCCGACGTGGCCAGGGCGACACCCCGGCTGCGCGAGTTCTTCAAGGGACAGAAGCTGACGTCGGGTTCATCCGGCTGGCTGGCCACCGCCTACGAACGCCGCGGCACCGTGGACGCCCTGCTCAACTACGAGTCCGTCCTCATGGGCGTGAAGGGCCTGACCGTCATCCGCCCGCGCGACGGCGTGGTGACGGCGGACTATCCGCTCTCCTCCCTCGCCGCGACCTCCAAGGACACCCGTGACGACGTCCGGCGCCTGGCCGAGGCACTGCGCGCGCCGGCCACCCAGAAGCTGATCACCGAGCGGACGCACCGCCGTCCGGTCGTCGCCTCCGTCGCCCCGGCGGCCGGGCTCGACACCGGCCGCCGGCGTGAACTCCCCTTCCCCGGAAGCCGGTCCGTCGCCGACCGTCTGCTCGACTCGTACGAGAACAAGCTGCGCCGGCCGTCCAGGACCGTGTACGTCCTCGACACCTCGGGCTCGATGGGCGGCGAGCGCATCGAACGGCTGAGGAAGGCGCTCGGCAATCTGACCGGCGACTTCCGCGACCGTGAGGAAGTGACGCTGATGCCGTTCGGGTCGGCGGTCAAGAGTGTCCGCACGCACGTCGTCCGCCCCGAGAACCCCAGGACCGGGCTCGACGCCATCCACGAGGACGTCCTCGCCCTGAAAGCCTCCGGCGACACCGCGATCTACACCTCCCTGGAGAAGGCGTACGGGCATCTGGGCGCCGACGACGACACGTTCACGTCGATCGTGCTGATGACGGACGGCGAGAACACCAGGGGCGCGAGCCCGTCCGACTTCGAGGCCTTCTACCGGCGGCTGCCGGGCGGACAACGGGAGATCCCCGTCTTCCCCATCCTGTTCGGCGACTCCGACCGCGGCGAGCTCCAGCACATCGCCGACCTGACCGGCGGCCGTCTCTTCGACGCCCAGAAGGGCTCGCTCGACGGCGCCTTCGAGGAGATCCGTGGCTACCAGTAGGTTCGTCGGCTTCCTCGAATCGCGCAAGAACCTGACCGGCAGCGCGTGCGGGATCGCCGGGCTCGCGCTGACCTTCACCGGTCTGGCGGGCCCGTACTGGCCGGTCGTCGTGGCCGGTCTGTACGGCGCGGGCGCGCTGATCGCACCGCCGGAGCGCCCAGCCCCGCCCGACTTCCCGGACCCCTCCGCCCAACTGGCCGAACTGCGCGTCGACTTCGGCAAGCTGCGGGAGTACCTGGACGGCGTCGAGCTGCCCCCGGCGGCGGCCGGCCGGCTCACCGAGCTGACCGAGGTCCTCACCGCCCTGCTCGATCCGGGCTGGGTCGCCGAGATCCTCGCCCAGGACCCCGAGGGCGTACACGCCCTGTCGCGTGCCGTGCGCCAGGACATCCCGGAAGCCGTCGACACCTTCGTCCGCACCCGGTGGTGGACCCGGCTGGCCCCCGGCACCGAGCCGCCGGAGCGCCATCTGGAGCGTCAGCTCACCGTGCTCCAGGAGGAGTCGGACCGGCTCGCGGCGGCGCTGCGGGAGACGGAGGCGCGACGCCAGGAGTCCCACACGCGCTATCTGGAGGACCGCGGCCGCTCGCAGTGACCACGGCTCCCCGCGGTGATCTCGGCCGCCCGCGGCGACCCGCGGCCACACGGTTCCGGCGGCTCAGGCGGCTCAGGCGGCTCTCAGGCGTTCGCCACGATCACCGCCAGGATCACGATCGCCAGGATCAGCAGTGCCACCTTCAGCCCCGTGGGCCACGGCTCGCCCGGCGTCGGCACGGGCGGCGGCTGGGGCACACCGGGCCCCGGGACCGCCACCGGGACGTTGAACACGTCGTGCCCGGTGAGCGCCGCCCGGGAGCACCAGGGGCACGAGGTCAGATGCGAGCCGAACGCGTGCAGCGGGCGGGCCGGGCAGACCCGTACCAGCGCGCGCTCCTTGTCCAGGGCGCGCAGCCACGCCTCCGCGGAGGGCCGCGTGGCGGGGTCGTGCACCCCCGGGCCGAAGGCGGTGCGGGCCAGCGCGAGGAGTTCGGGCGGGAGCACGGAGGGGTCGATGGTGCCGCGCGGCATGACGACCCGTTCGGGGCGCACGACGTAGGAGATGCTGGCGGCGATGTTGTCCTTGACGGTCGACTCGGACGCGCTGTCGTGCGGGACGCCGCCGAAGGGGTGGTTCCCTGCCGTCAGGAGCTGGTAGACGAGGACCGCGAGGGCGAATTCGTCGGTGGCGCGGGTGGCGGGGCCGCCTGCCTGCCGCTCGGGGGACGAGTAGTCGGTGGTGTGCATCAGGCACGGGAACAGCTCCCCGGTCACCGGGTCGCTGAAGGCGATGGAGTCGCAGTCGAGGAAGGTGACGAAGCCGTTGGCGTCGACGACGACATTGCTGCTGGAGAAGTCGCCGATGACCAGATCGTCGTAGTGCATGCGCGCGGTCATGAAGGCGAGGTTCCAGGCGACGCCGAGCAGGAAGCGCCAGTCGGCCCGGTCGGCGAACAGCTTGAGGCGCTGGGCGCGGGTGAACAGGCCGATGAGCTGGACGTGCTGGGGCTCGCCGAAGCGGCGCATGGCGTAGCCGAGGAACTCGCCCTGCGGGCCGCGGGCGAGGGCGGTCGGCCAGGCCAGTTCGGGCGGCTGGGAGGCGTCGGTGGGACGGGTCACGAGCGGGGACATGGTCAGCATCCGCTTCAGCCGCTGTTCCTCCTTGGGCCCTGGCGTCTCGCGGTACAGCTTGACGACGATGCCGTCGTCGCCGACGACCGGGAAGACGGCCGCCTGACCGCCGCCCTTCAGGGGCAGCTCGGTGAGGGTGACCGGCTTGCCGTCCAGGAACACGGTGCGGCCGCTCATGGCCGCGCCTTGAGCACGGCCCGCAGCAGGGTCTTGTCGTCGGCGTTGAGGGCGGTGAGCCGGTCCGAGCGGAGCAGGGTCCCGAGGCCCTCGTGGGCGCTCGCGGTCACCGGACCGGGGGCGTCGAGCGAGCGGAACACGGCCTCGGCGAAGGACGTGTTCGGGGACAGCGCGCCGCCCGCGGACCGGTTGAGCGCGGCCTGCGCCAGTCCGTCGGTGGACAGCAGCACCCCGTCGATCCCGTTGTCGGACACGCAGTCGGTGTGCACCCAGCGGGCCGCGTCCGGCGAGGTGAGGAAGACCGTCTCGTTGCTGTACTCGCTGGCCGCGGCCGGCTGCGGCAGCAGATGGAACTGCCGCTCACCGTCCTCCGTGCCGGCCCGCAGGACGACGAAGCCGTCCCCCACGGACAGATGACCGAGCCAGCCGCGCGCGAGCACGACCACGGTGAGCGTGGTCGCGAAGTCCGCCGCGTCGGCGCCCGTGCGGTCCAGGAACACCTTGGAGACGTCGTGGAAGGCGTCCCGCAGAAGCTCGCGCACCGCCGTGCCGGGACGCCGGTCCGCCGCGCTGGCGGCCCGGCGCGCGAAGTGCTCGGTGGCCAGCTCCACCGCGAGCCGGGCGCCCTCCTCCGAACGCGGCCGGCTGCCCGCGCCGTCGGCGACGGCGAGGACCGCGACGGACGCCGTCTCCGTGTGCGCGCAGGCGTCCTGGCAGGGCTGCCCCTGACGGCGGTGCCGGTATCCCTCGACGCTCATTCCGTGGATCCGCCACGGCGTGTCCCTCTCGTCGGCTGCGGTCATCAGTCAGGATTCCCATCGGGTCATCGGTCAGGATTCCCAGGCCGGGCGCTGCGTCTTGAACTGGCTGAAGATCTTCTCGAACACCTCGTCACCCGCGCCCTTCTGCTCGGCGTTGGCGCTCGCGGACATCATCTGGAGCAGCTCGCGGAACGGGAATCCCTGGAGCCGGGCGTTGAACTTCGGCGCGAAGGACCGGAGCACCTGCTCGCCCCGGTCCGTGATGCCGCCGACGCCGATCGCGTACAGCCGGAAGCGGCGAGCCTGCTGCTCGTCGGCGAGGACCGGGATCAACCGGTGCCAGGAGTCGGTGAGATGACCCGTGGCGTCGGTGGGCAGTCCGTCGGTGACGAGACAGATCTGCGGCCGGTAGTACTGGAGCCCGGAGGCCCGCAGCTCGGCCTTGCGGGCCGCGATGATGTTCATCGACAGTTCGAGGGCCTCGGTCATCAGGGTGACCCCGGCGGCGGCGAGCTGCGGCGGGTGGAACATGTGCGCCGGCACGAAGGGGCTCACCGGCGCGTGCGGGGGCAGCAGGTGGGGTCCGCGCCAGGCGGTGACACCCGGGCCGCCGAAGGTGACCACGGCGACCTCGACGCTGTAGCTGAGGCTGACGTCGTCGTGCAGCTCCCGGGTCCACTCGGCGAGCGCGTTGTTGAGCGTCTGGATGGGCTGGCCCGCCATGGAGCTGGAGATGTCGAGGCACAGGACGAGCGGCAGCCGCTGCGCGTTGTTCTCGAACTCGATGTCGGCGTACTCCGCCGGCAGCGTGGGCGGGTAGTCGCTGTGCATGGGGATCTCTCCTGGTCTCAGGGCCTGGTGGCTTTGGCGTGCCGTCCGGCTGCGGGCGGGAACGCGTAGAGGACGTCGGAGTCCCGCTCCCCCGCCTCGGTGACATCGACGAGTCCGCCGGGCGCGGGCGGCGGGCGGCCGGGTTCGGCCCACACCGCCCGGTACAGCACGTGCTCCACCTCGACGTAGCCCTGCGGGTGCAGTTCGGTGCGGACGACGGCGGGCCGGGCGGGGCCCGGTACGTTGCCGACGTGCCGTCCGTGGCCGCGGGGCGCCGGCGTGGCCCGGAGGCGGGTGGTGGCCTCGTCGGGCATCTGTGTACGGGGACGGGCACCGGCCTCGTCGGACACACGGGTACGGGTGGTGGCCTCGTCGGGCGCGGGCGTGCGGGGACGGGTGCGGGGCCGGGGCGCCGTCCCGGCCGGTACGGCACCGACGCCCGGCACGGCGAGCGAGCGCCTGGACAGGGTGCCGACGGCGACGGACCTGGCGGAGCGGCGGATCAGGAAGAGCAGGATGCCGAGCAGCAGGACGAGCACGGCGCACAGGACGGTGAGCACCGCGGTGGCGGTGTCCCAGCCGGCGTCGTCGCCCTGGTCGGTGGGGGTTCCGGGGTCCCGGCCGGTGTTGCCGACCTTCCCGGTGTCCTGCCCCTGCCCCTGCGTCTGGCTCTGCTCCTGGCCCTGTCCCTGTTGCCCGGTGGCGGTCTCGTCACCGCCGGGGTTCGCGGACGAGCCGGCTCCGGAGCCGCTGACGGTGTCCGTGCGGGAGAGTCCGGTGGCCAGGCCGAAACGGACCAGGTCCGCTCCGGTCAGTCGGCCCTTGCCGAGCCGGGCGCACAGGTCCCCCTTCTTCTCGGGGATGCAGGCACCGCGGGCGGCCAGTTCCTCCACGGTCGAGGGCTTCAGCGGGTCGACGAAGGCGTCGTCCGCGACGAGCCTGCGCTCGTGGTCCGCCAGGACGAGGAGTGCCGATCCGCCCTCGCCGGTGTGGGCGCCCGACGGCACCTCGACCAGGAGATTGCGGCTCCGGTCCGCCAGCGCCTGCTCGAAGCCCTTGCGGTTCGCGGCCCTGCCGTCGAACGGCAGGCTCCGGTCGACGGTGACGCGGACCGTGCCCTCGTCGGCCGAGCGGGCCCAGCAGTCGAGGCGCTGCTCGAACGTGCCGCCGCACGGCTCGGCCGCGGTGGCCGGCGTCCCCGGAGCCAACGCGGTCAGAAGCCCGGAGAGCATGATGAGGGAAAGCGAACGCCGCATGAAAAAGACCCCCCGTGGCCCTGACACAACACCCCCGTGGCCCTGAAAGGCACTCGCCCATAGTGGCGGAAACCGGAGGGTGTCCGGAAGGGTTTGGGAAACGCGGCGGGCATCACTTCTACAACTCGAACACCTGATGGCATCGGGTGAACATCTGTCTCGCCCGCTCCACCCAATCACTGGCCAAAGCATCGAAATCTGTTTGCGTCATTCGACAGGTCAGGGGAAGGTCGCACACACCTGCGAGACAGGGGCGCGGCCCCCGAACGTCCCACACGGACAGCATGGGATGGAGTTGTTCGGTGTTCCACGCGTTCGACGCGGCGGCGGCGAGGGCCAGTTGATCCTTGCGCAGGAAATGCCCGTCGGTGGCGAATGCGACCAGCAGTCTCTTCGTCGTCATGAATCGGACGGTGACCATCCGGCCCGTTTCCTCGAGGTCGAATCGCATGGAGACGGAAACGGTGTCGGTCACCGTGTGGAAATTCCGTCTCGCCACCCAGGTCTGCACCAACTGTCGCCAGTGCGTTCCGATTTCGAGGATCTCCCGGTTCCGTCCGGAAAAGGAGTCAGGCGTCGCCACGGACCACCGCCTCGGCGACCATCGCGTCGGTCAGTCCGGCGTCGAGCAGCGCCTGGGCGTGCGACAGCAGACAGGAGGGTACGGACACGCTGGCGCTCTCCTTGCGGCGCTTGATCAGGTCCTGGGTGCGCACCTTGATGCTGAGGGCGACCGTGGGCGGTGGCCACTGCGCCTGCCGGGGCTCCCGCTCCAGCAACCCGGCCAGGAGCAGGTCCAGTCGGGGCCGGTCCCCGGGATTCTTGGCCAGACAGCGCGCGACCAGATCCCGCAGCGGCCCCACGACGCCGTCGAGTTCGGGTTCGGCGAAGACGACGCGGTGGCGCACGGCCTCTCCGCTGCCGTGCGGCGGCCGCCCGGTGAGCGCGTACACCAGGACCCCGCCGAGGGAGAAGACGTCACTCTCCGGGCCCACCTTGGCGCCCCTGATCTGCTCGGGGGACATGTAGGGCGGGGTGCCGACGACGACGCCGACCTGGGTGAGGCCGGGGGCGCCGTCCACGCGGGAGATCCCGAAGTCGATGACGCGCGGTCCGTCCGAGGCGAGGAGCACGTTGGCCGGTTTGAGGTCCCGGTGCACCACGCGTGCGGCGTGGATGGCCTGGAGCGCCTCGACCAGGCCCGCGCCGAGCCGTCGTACCTGCGGCTCGGGCAGTGGTCCGTCGGTCTGGACCGCCTCGGCGAGCGAGGGACCGGGCACGTACAGCGTGGCCAGCCAGGGCAGTTCGGCCTCGGGGTCGGCGTCGACCACGGCCGCGGTGTAGGCGCCGCTGACCACGCGCGCCGCGGCCACCTCGCGCGCGAAGCGCTCCCGGAACTCGCGCTCCGCGGCCAGTTCGGGCCGCACCACCTTGACCGCGACCTCGCGCCCGGCGGGCGAACGGCCGAGATACACCCATCCCATGCCACCGGAGCCGAGCCGGCCCACGATGCGGTACGGACCGATCTTCATGGGGTCACTGACAGGCGTACGCACCCCGCCCACCTCATTTCGGGGTTCAATGCAGGATGTCAGGAGTGTCCCTCGAAATCCGCGCTTTTTCAGCCGTTCCGGCACGGGCGGGGCGCGGGGGACGAAAAAGCCGGGGTCCCGCGCGGATGCGCGCGGAACCCCGGCGGGTGCGGTCACCGCGGCCGACCGCCGCAACGGTCGCAGGTCAGGGCAACTCGGGTCGGCCGCGGAGTGGTTGGGGGCGTCAGCCCAGGCGCTGCACCAGTGCGCGGTACTCGTCCCACAGCTCCGTCGGCGTGTGCTCGCCGAAGGTGTTGAGGTGCTCGGGGACCAGGGCGGCCTCCTCGCGCCAGACCTCCTTGTCGACCGTGAGCAGGAAGTCGAGGTCGTCGTCGGCCAGTTCGAGGCCGTCGGTGTCGAGGGCCTGGCGGGTCGGCAGGACGCCGATCGGGGTCTCGACGCCCTCGGCCTTGCCGTCGAGGCGCTCGACGATCCACTTCAGGACGCGGCTGTTCTCGCCGAAGCCGGGCCACACGAACTTGCCGGCGTCGTTCTTGCGGAACCAGTTCACGTAGTAGATCTTCGGGAGCTTCGTCTGGTCCTTGTCCTTGGCGACGTCGACCCAGTGCCCCATGTAGTCACCCATGTTGTAGCCGCAGAACGGCAGCATGGCGAAGGGGTCGCGACGCAGCTCGCCGACCTTGCCCTCGGCGGCGGCGGTCTTCTCGGAGGCGACGTTCGCGCCGAGGAAGACACCGTGGTTCCAGTCGAAGGACTCCGTCACCAGCGGGACGGCCGTGGCGCGGCGGCCACCGAAGAGGATCGCCGAGATCGGCACGCCCTTGGGGTCCTCCCACTCGGGCGCGATGATCGGGCACTGCGAGGCGGGCGTGGTGAAGCGGGCGTTGGGGTGCGCGGCGGGCGTGGCGGACTCCGGGGTCCAGTCGTTGCCCTTCCAGTCGGTCAGGTGTGCCGGAGTCTCCTCCGTCATGCCCTCCCACCAGATGTCGTTGTCGTCGGTGAGCGCGACGTTGGTGAAGACGGAGTTGCCCCACAGCGTCTTCATCGCGTTGGCGTTGGTGTGCTCACCGGTGCCGGGCGCGACACCGAAGAAGCCGGCCTCGGGGTTGATCGCGTAGAGGCGGCCGTCCTCGCCGAACCGCATCCAGGCGATGTCGTCACCGATGGTCTCGACCGTCCAGCCGGAGATCGTGGGCTCCAGCATGGCGAGGTTGGTCTTGCCGCAGGCGCTCGGGAACGCGGCGGCGACGTACTTCGACTCGCCCTGCGGCGGCGTCAGCTTGAGGATCAGCATGTGCTCGGCGAGCCAGCCCTCGTCGCGCGCCATCACGGAGGCTATGCGCAGGGCGTAGCACTTCTTGCCGAGGAGCGCGTTGCCGCCGTAGCCGGAGCCGTACGACCAGATCTCGCGGGTCTCGGGGAAGTGGGAGATGTACTTCGTGGAGTTGCAGGGCCACGGCACGTCCGCCTCGCCCTCGGCCAGCGGCGCTCCGAGCGTGTGCACGGCACGCACGAAGAAACCGTCGGAGCCGAGTTCGTCGAGGACGGGCTGTCCCATACGGGTCATGGTGCGCATGGACACGGCGACGTAGGCGGAGTCGGTGATCTCGACGCCGATCGCGGAGAGGTCCGAGCCGAGCGGGCCCATGCAGAACGGGACCACGTACATCGTGCGGCCGCGCATCGAGCCGCGGAAGACGCCGCCCTGGCCGCCCTCGCCCTGGAAGATCTCCCGCATCTCGGCGGGGGCCTTCCAGTGGTTGGTCGGACCCGCGTCCTCTTCCTTCTCGGAGCAGATGAACGTCCGGTCCTCGACCCGCGCGACATCGGTCGGGTCGGAAGCGGCGTAGTACGAGTTGGGGCGCTTGATCGGGTCGAGCTTCTTGAAGGTGCCCTTGCGGACGAGCTCCTCGCTCAGTCGCTCGTACTCGGCCTCGGATCCGTCACACCAGACCACACTGTCCGGCTCGGTCAGTTCGGCGATCTCGTTGACCCACGAGATCAGTTCCTTGTGGTTGGTCGGGACGGGAGCCGCGATGTCGCGCGCCACGATTGCTCCTAAATGAAGGGTTTTGTTTTGGTGCCCCGTGGGGGCTGCGACCCGGATGCTTCACGGTGATGGAACCCCTGGCGCTCATCCGGTGCCGACCGCACTCATTTGATGATCCGACCGGGCCGCGCATATGTCCAGAGGGCCTCACACCTGAGCGGAGTGAGCATCGCCACTTCCGGGGAGGTTTCCGCCCGCTCACCCGGGGTTCACCGCGAGTACCCCGCGGATCCCGTCGACATCGTGAGATCATGGCCACTATCGCGGCTCGCTCGCGCGGGACTGACGCGTAACTTACGGTTCCGTAGGTACGATTCGGCGCATGACTGCGTCCGTCCCCGACGCGCCCACGGACTCGCCGGCCGCCGGCCGGACGTCTGTCGCGCACTCCCTGTCGGAAGAGATCAAGCCCAAGCTCCGCGGCTGGCTGCACCTCGGCATGTTTCCGGCCGCCCTCGTCTCCGGACTGGTCCTCACCGCCCTGGCGGACTCACCCCGTGGACGTATCGCCTGCGGGATCTTCGCCCTGACGGCGTGCCTGCTGTTCGGCGTGAGCGCCCTCTACCACCGCGGCGACTGGAGTCCGCGCATGGACGGCATCCTGCGCAGACTCGACCACGCGAACATCTTCCTGATCATCGCGGGCACCTACACGCCGCTGACCATGCTGCTGCTGCCGGAGGCCAAGGGGCAGTGGCTCCTGTGGAGCATCTGGGCCGCCGCGGCGGCGGGCATCGTGTTCCGGGTGTTCTGGGTCGGCGCACCGCGCTGGCTCTACACGCCCTGCTACATCGCGATGGGCTGGGCGGCCGTGTTCTTCCTGCCCGACTTCATGCGCACGGGCGGCATCGCCGTCCTCGTCCTGGTGATCGTCGGCGGGCTGCTCTACAGCGCCGGCGGGGTGATCTACGGCATCAAGAAGCCCAACCCGTCACCGCGCTGGTTCGGGTTCCACGAGGTCTTCCACTCCCTGACCCTCGCGGCGTTCATCGTGCACTACGTCGGCATCTCCCTGGTGGCCTACCAGCACGGCTGATCCTCCGACTCCCCCCTTCTTCAGTGGCCGCGGCTCCCCAGCCGCGGCCACTGCGCGTTTTCCGGCCGGCGCGGCCATCACGCCTCCGCCGCGACGACACCCGCCACCAGTCTGAAAGCCGTGCCCGATTGACATCATATAGCTTTTGAGAGTTACTTTCATTTCATGGTGACTCTCACACAGGACGACGCCGTTCGGCGCGACCCCCGACGCTGGTGGGCCCTCGGGGCCCTGGTCGCGAGCATGCTCGTGCTCGGCTTCGACATGACGATCCTCAACGTGGCACTGCCGACGATGGCCCGGGACCTCGGCGCGTCCACCGGGGAGCAGCAGTGGATGGCGGACGCGTACGTCGTCGTCTTCGCCTCGCTGATGCTCCCGGCGGGCCTGCTCGGCGACCGCTTCGGGCGGCGCCGGATGCTCATCACGGGCCTCGCGGTCTTCCTCGTCGGCTCCCTGGCCGGCGCCCTCGTCGACGACGTCACCTGGGTGATCGTCGCCCGCGCCCTGATGGGTGTCGGCGGCGCGCTGGTGATGCCGCTCGCGCTCGCCGTCCTGCCCTCGCTGTTCGGACCCGACGAGCGCACCAAGGCGGTCGGAGCCGTCTCCGCCGCCTCCGCGCTCGGCCTGCCGCTCGGCCCGATCATCGGCGGCTGGCTGCTGAACCACTTCTGGTGGGGCTCGGTCTTCCTGGTCAACGTGCCGATGGCGGCCATCGGGATCACCGCCTGCGCCTTCCTGCTCCCCGAGACCAGGGACCCGGCGTCGCCCGAGGTCGACGCGCTCTCCACCGCGCTCACCGCGGTCGGCCTCAGCGTCCTGATCTACGCCATCATCGAGGCCCCGGCCCGCGGCTGGGGCGACCCGTTCGTCCTCGGCTGCTTCGCCGCCTCCGTCGTCCTGATCGGACTGCTCGTCGTCCGCGAACGCCGCAGCCCCCGGCCGATGCTCGATCTCTCCCTGCTCGCCCAGCGCGGCTTCCTGCTCAACGCCCTCGCCGCGACACTCGTCATGTTCGTCCTGTCCGGCCTGATGTTCGTACTGCCGCAGTACCTCCAGGCGGTGCTCGGACACGACGCGCTGGCGACCGGGGTCCGGATGCTGCCGATGATGGGCGGACTGCTGGTCGCCTCCCGGGGCGCGCAGCCACTGGTCGCCCGCTTCGGGTCGCGCTCGGTGATCAGCGCGGGTCTCGCCGTCCTCGCCTTCGCCGCGTTCCTCGGCAGCCGTACGACCGTCGACGACGGGTACGGCGCCACGGCACTGTGGCTGTCCGTCGCCGGGCTCGGCTTCGGTTTCGCCGTGGTGCCCGCCATGTCCGCCGCCCTCGGCGAACTCCCCCGCGACCGGGCCGGCAGCGGCTCCGGGCTGCTGATGACGGTGCGCCAGGTGGGCAGCGCGATCGGTATCGCCCTGCTCGGCTCCCTGCTCGCGAGCACGTACGCCGACCGTCTCGACACGTCCGCGCTGCCGCGTGCCGCCGCGGACGCCGCCGACGGCTCGGTGGTCGGCGCCCATGTGGTCGCGGACCGGCTCGGCGACCCGGCCCTCGCCGCCTCCGCGAACGCCGCGTACCTCCACGGCATGGATCTGGTCCTGCTGGTCAGCGGGATCGCGGCGCTGGTCACCGCGCTGCTGGCGGCGGCGCTGCTGCCGAGCCCGCGGCAGGCCGGCCCGGCACCCGAGGAGGACACCGCCATGGCCCCGGCCCCGGCGGATGCCGGACAATAGGAACCATGGCCGCCACCACTCAGAGTTCCGCTCCCGCCGCGGAGCCCCAGCCGGGGCTGGGGCTCCGCGAGCGGAAGAAGATCAAGACCCGCATCGCGATCCGCGAGGCGACGTACCGGCTGATCGGGCGGCAGGGGTACGACGCGACGACGATCGAGCAGATCGCGGAGGCGGCCGAGGTCTCCCCGTCCACGGTGTTCCGCTACTTCCCGACCAAGGAGGACATCGTCCTCACGGACGAGTACGACCCGCTCCTCGAACAGGAACTGCGGGAACGCCCCGCGGACGAGCCGTGGTTCGACTCCCTGCGTCATGTGCTCAGGAAGGCCGTCGGCATCGGCACCTCCGAGGATCCCGAGATCAGCCGGCTCCGCACGCGGCTCATGGTCGAGGTGCCCGCGGTGCGTTCGCGGATGATGGAGAGCATGTCCGTCACCGGGCGGCTGCTGAGCCGGGTCATCGGGGAGCGCACCGGCCGGGACCCGGACGGCCTGGAGGTCCGGGTCTTCGCGATGTCGCTGATCGGCGCACTCATGGAGGCCTCTCTGTACTGGGCCGAGACCGGCCAGGGGGACGACCTCGCCGATCTCGTCGAGCGGACCGTGAACGTCCTGGAGCATGGTCTGCCGCCGCGAAACCCGGAGGACCGGGGCACACCCCGCATGACATCCTGACCGCGTGAACGGACCGGAGATCCACATCGAATTCGCCCCCGAACTGGGGCTGTTCGTCCCGCACGCCCGCCGCTCCGGGGTCACCCCCGTCGGCACCGACGGCTCCTCCACCCTCGGCCATGTCGTCGAGTCGCTGGGCGTCCCGCTCACCGAGGTCGGCGCCCTGGTCGTGGACGGGCGCGAGGTGCCCTTCTCGCACATCCCGGCGGCCGGCGAGTCCGTGCGGGTCCGCGCCGTCGAACGCCCCCAGCGGGTCCCCGGCGCGCCGCTGCGCTTCCTCCTGGACGTCCATCTCGGCACCCTGGCCCGCCGGATGCGCCTGCTCGGCGTCGACACGGCGTACGAGTCCACCGACATCGGCGACCCGGCGCTCGCCGCCCGTTCGGCGGCCGAGCGGCGCGTCCTGCTCAGCCGCGACCGCGGACTGCTGCACCGCCGCGAACTGTGGGCCGGCGGCTTCGTCTACAGCACCCGGCCAGACGACCAACTCCGTGACGTCCTGGGCCGGTTCGCGCCCGAACTGAAACCCTGGTCGCGCTGCACCGCGTGCAACGGCCTGCTCGCGAAGGCCACCAAGGAACAGGTCGCGGACCAGCTGGAGAGCGGCACCGAGCGGTCGTACGACGTCTTCGCGCAGTGCGCCGAGTGCGGGCGCGCCTACTGGAAGGGCGCGCACCACGACCGGCTGGAGACCGTCGTGGAGCGCGCCCTCGCGGAGTTCGGGACCTGACGGGCCGCCGGCCGGGGGCTGACCCCCGGCCCACAGCCCCGCTCCCGGCCTAACGCCTGATCAGATCCTTTTTCCCGCAGGCCAGCCCGTCCCCGCTGGGGTCGAGTCCGAGCGGATCGTCCTTGCCGTTGATCCTCAGCCGCCCGTAGTCGTTCTTCTTCAGCCAGGCGCAGCGGGAGACCGTCGTCTTCTTCACGCCCTCCGGGAAGACCGTCGGCACACAGACGTTGACCGTGCCGTAGTGGCGGTCGCAGCCCGAGACGGTCGTGGACACCTTCTGGGAGGTCCGCTTCCCGCCCGGCTCGGTGACCGCGCCCTCGGGTGAGTCGGCGAAGGCGTGGACGTGCGCCGAGGGGGTGTCCGCGGCGAGCGCGGACGGCCCCTGGAGATGCACCCACTTGGCCACCGACGGAACGCCGTTGGCGTCGACCGCGAAGAGCATGTACCAGCCGGGCGGCGCCATGTTGGGGTTGCTCGTCACATTGAGGTCGACGTTGTTGCCGTCCACGCTCAGCGGCAGGTCCACGAACCGCTGATTGGGGTCGGAGGAGTGGGTCACGGCGGCCGGCCGGATCAACTCCGCCTTCACGACGGGCCGGTCGACGGTGATGCGCTGCGTGTCCCCGTACACCCACTCGTTGTCGATCACCGAGGTGATCGTCGGGCGGGTGCCCTTGAGGAGGTACGGAGGGGTGTAGATGGACACGTTGTGGTTCCAGGTGCCGTTGCCCGGGTTGTCACCGGTGGCCATCACACGGCCGTCGGGCAGCAGGAACGCGGAGGAGTGGTAGCCGCGCGCCTCCGGGTCGGCGGCCACCGGGTCGAAGGCCGAGGTCGCCGGGTCGAAGAGCGACGCCTCGAAGACCGGGTCGGCACGGTTGTGCAGTCCGCCGCCCGTCTCCAGGACCTTCCCGTCGGGCAGCAGCACCGCCGAGACGTACATCTTGCCCTGGGCGCCGGTCTGGGCGACCTTGCCGTTGCCGAGGTCCACCGTGCCCTGCGGGATCGGCGGGCCCGTCGTGTACGCCGGGCTGGCGGCCTTGAGGTCGATGATGTCGGTGAGCCGGTTCGCGGCCGGGTTCGAGTCGATGTTGCCGCCGCCGAGGGTGAGGACCTTCTGGTCCTGCGCGGGAGGCAGCAGCACGCTCGCGGACTGGTCGCGCTCGTCCTTGTTCCGCAGGCCGGGGACCGCGGTCGTGGTGTTGGCGTCGTAGTCGTAGATCGCCGAGCCGGTGCCCGGGGTGCCGTTGCCGAAGACATGGCTGCCCGAGTAGAAGAGCCGGCCGTCCTGCATCAGGATCATCGACGGGTACAGACCCCAGAACGACCACGTCTGGTTGACCTGCCACAGCGGCAGCCACTGCTGCTGGGCGTTCGACCAGCGCTCGGCCGTCACCGAACCCGACGAGTCCTCGCGCAGACCGCCGAACGAGATGATGTCCCCGTTGCCCAGCTCGGTGGCCGACGGATACCAGTGACCGTCGTTGAGGTCGTTCGTCCTGCTGTACGTCTCGGTGACCGGGTCGAAGACGTACGAGTCCTTGTACCCCTCGTACCCGTGCCCGCCCACGACCGGGAAGGCCTTGTTGCCGCTCATCACCAGCACCCGCCCGTCGGCGAGCTGGACGTGCCCGGCGCAGAACATGTCCTTGGGGGTGGGGATCACCTTGTACGAGCCGGTCGCCGGGTTGTACACCGCCGACGTGAAGGTGCCCGCGGCGAAGTTCTCCTCGCTGTTCCCGGAGCCCGCGATCAGCAGCACCTTGCCGTTGCTGAGGACGACGGAGTGCATGGAGCGGACCGGGTTCTGCGTGGGCAGGACCGTCCACCTCCCGTTCGCGCACTCCTCGGCCGTGCCCGTGCAGGTGGCCGGCGGAACGGGGTCGGAGACCTGTTCCATCGTGTAGTCGTCGGTGGTCGCGGAGCCCGTGCCGTACACGGAGACACCCCAGGTGACACGGTCGGTGCCCGCCGGGACGGCCGGGGTGCGCACCGTCGCCCGCGTCCAGGCCGCCGCCATGTCCAGGGTCTTCAGGTCGGTCCAGTACTGCCAGCCCGCCGTGGTGTCGTGCCGGAAGAGCGTGATCGCCGCGTCGGGGGTCGTCGTTTTGTAGTGGAGCCCGAGGTCGTACTGCTTGCCCACGGTGACCACCGGCGCGCACGCGGCGGACTCGGTGATCAGCGCCTTGCGGTCACCGTCCACCCGGCGGGTCAGCGTCACCTTCATGGCCTTGGAGCCGGAATGGGCGTCGGTCACGGTCGCGAAGCTGAAGTCGTTGTCGCCCCAGCCGGACTTCTCCCAGCAGGACGGCATGCCGTCCGTGCCGTCGGTCTCGAAGCCCGGGTTCGTGACCAGGTTGGCGGCGGACGCGGGCTGCGGTGACACGAGCAGCAGTCCGGCGGCCAGACCTGTCACGGCCAGGAGTGACGTCCTGCGTCGTGGTCTCACCCGGAATCTCACACGGTCCTCCTCGCGGTACGGCCCCCGCGCCCGCTCTCGCGGCTGCGGCGCGGCAGATAGACCAGCGCTTCGGTGCCGGCGAAGCGCAGGACGAAGGTCGTCACCAGGGCCAGTGCCGTGGCGGACAGGGCGCCCATGCCGAAGCGGTCGACGAAGAGCGCGATCAGCGGGATGCGCAGCAGCAGGTCGGCGTTGGCGAGCAGCGCGAACCGGCCCACGCGGTCCCACCGGTTGCGGTGCCTGCGTCGCTCCCGGAACAGCAGATGCTCGATGAGCAGGAAGTTCCAGGCCACGCCGAGCTGGTTGGCGAGGACCTCCGCCGGTAGGTAGTGCAGTCCGGCGGCCGTGAGGGCGTACAGACCGAGCAGGTTCGGCACGAAGCCGGTGGCGCCGATCAGCCCGAAGACCACCATGCGGGCCACCGGCGAGGCGGTGCGCAGCCCGACGAGATGGCGCAGGAACCGGAAGCCCTCCCGCGCGCTCGACTTGGACTCTCCCGCGAAGCGGTCCTGGAAGACGAACGGCACCTCGGTGACCTGGCGGGGGCGGCTGCGTACGGCGAGTTCGAGCAGGATCTTGTAGCCGAGCGGCCGCAGGACCTCGGCGGTCACCGCGCTGCGCCGGATCGCGAAGAACCCGCTCATCGGATCGCTGATGCCCCGCAGCCTGCGTGGGAAGAGCGACTTGGTCAGCCAGGTCGCGCCGCGCGACACCGCGATCCGGTAGCCGCCCGCGAGCCCTTCCCGGCTGCCGCCCTTGATGTACCGGCTCGCGACCACGAGGCCCGCGTTCGCCCGCTCCCCCGAGGCGATCAACTCCGGTATCAGGGACGGCGGATGCTGGCAGTCCCCGTCCATGACGACGATCCACTGGGAGGTCGCCGCCTTCAGCCCCTCCACGACCGCGCCGCCGAGCCCGCCCTCGGGCGTCTCTCGGTGCAGCACGGTCACCGGGAACGGACAGTCCCGCGCCGCCTCGGTGATCACCTCGGGGGTGTCGTCGGTGGAGTCGTCCACGAAGACGACCTCGCAGGGCAGCCGGGCCGGCACCGACTCGGTGATCTGCCGCAGCAACTGCCGTATGTTCGCCGACTCGTTGAAGGTCGGTACGACGACGGTGACGGCGCCCGGCTCCGGGACCCCGGCGGCGCGTACGGCCGGATCGGCCAGTTCCTGCGGTGCGGTGCTCTCGAAGCCGCTCATCGATCGCCTCCGGAAGAACGGACGGTGGTGGCGGTGGTGGTGGTGGTGTCGCTGTCGTCGATCCGCCGGATCTCGACGCGGTCCTCGCCCCTGCCGAACGTGGCGACAGGCGTGGAGTGCTCCATCGCGGCCTTCACGTTCGGCAGGTCGGGCGCGTCACGCCGTACCGTCGGGGAGGCGACCACGTAGTCGAGGTCCTTCCAGCCCCGGGGCATCGTCCTGGTGACCGCGGGGTCGAGGTCGGCCTTGTAGAACCAGATGACGCCGAGGCCCGGCCGGTAGCCGTCGTGCACGAGGTCGAGCCAGAGCGCGTCGTCGACCAGGACCCGGGTGTCCCCGGGGTCCTTCACCTCGGTCCGCAGCCATGAGGAGGCCGCCCGGTAGGGGGCGTTGGCGTCGGCCGTCATGGCGGTGCGGTCACCGTCGTACCAGCGGGGCACGACATAGGCGCCCGCGGCCACCGCCAGCGCCGCGGCCAGCCCGCGCCGCCCCCAGGTCACATACGTCCGCTCCTGCTCGGTCCGCCGTCTGCGCAGCACGGCGTGGGCCACGCTCGCGGTGCCTCCGGCGAGGACGAGGGCGAGGAAGGGGAGCGCCTGGATCACGTACATCGCGGGCAGGTAGCCGCTCGGGCGCAGCGCCACCACGGCGAGGACGGCCACGGTGAGCGCGGGTCCGGCCAGGGCGCGGGCCGTCACCGACCAGCGGAAGGTGACCAGGAGCAGCAGCGCGCCCGCGAGTCCGCCGAGCGGCAGGATCCGGTCGTAGTACAGCCAGGAATGGAGGACCCCGTACGAGCCGGTGCCGCGTTCCAGGACGAATCCGGAGCCGGGGCGGCTCATCTGGTAGGTGATGCCCTCCCAGAGCGAGACATGTCCTCCGCCGGGGAACAACTCGCCTTTGAGCAGGGCGAAGAGCGGATACGCGGTGCCGATCAGCACGCATGCGGTGACGGCGCCGGTGAGCGCGAACTTGCGGGTGTCGCGGTGGCTGTGCCGCCACATCGTGACGAACAGCGCGGGCAGGATGACGAGCATCGTCTCCTTGGTCAGCACGGCGGCGGCGGCCGCGAGGCCCGCGCCGAAGTGGTGCCAGAGATGACGGCTCGGCGAGGCGGCCAGGCAGAACGCGAGCAGCGTCCACGTCACCGCGATGTTGTCGAGGAAGATCTCCCGCTGGAGCACGACCGAGAGCGGGGAGAGCCCGAAGAGGACCATCGCGAGCCCGGCCGCCCACCGCGGCAGCGACAGCCGGCGCGCCAGGACGTACAGCAGGACCGCGCTCACCGCGCTGACCACGAGCATCGCGAAGCGCATCGAGCCCACCGTCATCAGGGACGGGCTGATGTGCGCGGGGATCCAGGTCAGCAGGGCTATCTGGATCCAGCCGAGCGGCGGATGGTCGTACCAGTACGTGTAGTGGGCCAGGCCCTTGCCGTGCTGGACGGCCCAGGCCTGGGCGAGGTAGGTGCCCTCGTCGTCGCTGAGGGCCGGATAGGCGGAGATGTTCCAGCCCTGCACGAGGAGGATCGCCGTGAGCAGCGCCGCGCACAGGATCAGATCGGCGCGCGAGCTGCGAAATCTCGGTGCCGCGATGAGCGCCGGGACGGTTTTGGGCGCGGGAGGCCGCTGCGCGGGGACCGTGGGTGTGGTCGCCGCGGGAAGGGTGGAGGTCACGCGGGAACGTCCTCTCGGATCGCGTCGGTGAGATGCGCGCCGACGTGACTGGTCAACTCCCAGTCGTTGCGGCCGCGTTGCTCACGCCAGACGGCGCGCACGGCGGCACCCGCCAGCAGCACCTGGTAGAAGGGGCCGCCGACGACGAGCTTCAGGTAGTGCACGAAGCGCACGCGAAGCCCGTACTGCTTGCCGAAGTCGTGCAGCCCGACGAGTTCGAAGACGAAGGTGACCAGGGCGGTCACGGCCGGCAGGAACGTGACGAAGGCGATCCCGACGGGCACGTCGAGGAAGAGGGCGACCGCCACGTTGAGCGGGATGATCACCCCGGAGACCGCCTGGAGGTACGGCGTCATCAGCGTGTAGCGGGCGAGCAGCCGCTGCCCGAAGGTGGGCAGCTGTCTCCAGTCGCGCTTGCGGTAGACCTGGAGGAAGCCCTGGTTCCACCGGGTGCGCTGTTTGAGCAGCGACACGAGCGAGCCGGGAGTCTCCTCCTTGGTCACCATGTCGGAGTCGTACGCGACGACGACCTTCTTGCCGACGCTGGACAGGCGTACGCCCAGGTCGCAGTCCTCCGCCAGGCAGTCGGGGTCCCATCCGCCGGCCTCCCGCAGGACCTCCGTCCGTACGAAGACGGTGTTGCCGCCGAGCGGTATGAACCCCTTCTGCGCGTGCAGATGAAGGCGCGAGCGGAACCAGAAGAAGTACTCCAGGCAGTTGCGCAGGCTGTACCAGCTGGAGTGGAAGTTGATGAGCTGCACCCCGCCCTGGACGACGTCCGCTCCCGTCGTGCGGAACGCGTGGTCGACGTGGGCCAGCAGCTCCGGATGCACCTGGTCCTCGGCGTCGAAGACCCCGACCACATCGCCGCGGCAGTGCGGCAGGGCCGTGTTCATGGCCTTCGGCTTGTTCTTCGTCTCGTGGTGGTCGACCACGACCCGCACCCGCGGATCGCGCGCCTCCGCGCTCCGGGCCACCTCCGCGGTCTCCGGGTCGTCGTGACCCACGATCACGACGATCTCGAAGTCGGTGTGGCCGGATTCCAGCAGGCGCTGGATGGTGTGGTCGAGCACCGCCTGCTCGTGCCGCGCGGGCAGCAGCAGCGAGAAGGACAGGCTCTCGCCCCCGTCCGGACTGCTGAACCGGGTGGAAGCCAGCACTTCGGGCGTACGCCACGCGTGCATCTGCCACCACAGGGTGAAGGCCGCCATGCAGAAGAGCGCCAGTGAAACGGCAGTGATGAAGACAGACGTCAGCAACAGATCCCCCCAGATCCCCGAACCCCCGTCGTGACAGCGCGTCATGGCTGTCACGACCCCACGCAGAAGCTATGGGTGATCTGTGAAGGACACGGGTTGCCCCGATGAAGAGCGTGTTTCATCACGCTCGGTCAAATTGCCGAACAAACCGCTCTCTGGGGGCGTTTGGACCGGTTGGGGGTTACGCGTTTCGGCCGTTCAGGACCGCGCGAAGCCGGTCGGGATCGGTCGTCGGGACGTCGCAGACGAAGTTACGGCAGACGTACGCGGCCGGCTTCCCGTCCACCAGCGGGCGGCCCGCGAGCAGCGGCAGCTCCTCACTCTCCGGCACCCCCACCGCCACGACGGCCCCCGGCGCGGTGCCCATGAGTGCCGCACGCCGCAAGGCCGTCGTGGCCGGATCGTCCGCCCCGCCCACCACCGCGACCTCCCGGGGGCCGTCGAGCAGCGCCTCGGCCACCGCGAGCCCCCACCCGATGAAACGAGGCGCCCGGGGACCCAGCGCCCTCACCACGCCGAGCGCCCGCTCGGCGGCGGTGCGATGGGGTTCCGCGCCGGTCTGCGCGCTGTACGACAGCAGCGCCCCGGCCGCCGCGCTCCACCCCGAGGGCGTCGCGTTGTCGGTGGGGTCCTGCGGGCGGCGGATCAGCCGCTCGGCGTCGGCCGCCGTGTCGTACAGCGCACCCGACTCGGCGTCCGTGAACTGCACGAGGACGTGGTCGAGCAGGAACCCGGCGAACTCCAGCCAGACCCCTTCCCCGGTCACGGACGTCAGCGCGAGGAAACCCTCGGCGACGTCCGCGTAGTCCTCCAGCACCCCCGCGTGGGCCCCGGCCCGGCCGTCCTTGCTGGTACGGACAAGGCGCGCCCGGTCGTCCATGTGCAGCCGTACGAGGAGGTCGGCGGCGCCGATCGCGGCCTCCACCAGGTCGGGGCGGCCGAAGTAGGCGCCGGTCTCCGCCAGGGCGGCCACCGCGAGCCCGTTCCAGGCGGCGACCACCTTGTCGTCGCGCCCCGGGGCGGGCCGCCCGGCCCGCGCCGCGAGCAGCCGATCCCGTACCGAGGCGAGCCTCTCGGCGTCGACGACCCCTTCCTGCTGCGGCAGTTGGAGCACGGAGGCCCCTTCCTCGAAGGTGCCCTCCTCGGTGACCCCGAAGTACCGCGCCGCGAACTCGGCGTCCGCGTCCCCGAGCACCTCACGCAACTGCGCCGGCGTCCACACGTAGTACGCGCCCTCGACGTGCCTGCCGGTGCCGTCCTCGCTGTCGGCATCGAGCGCCGAGGCGAACCCGCCCTCGTCGGTGCGGAGTTCGCGCACCAGGAAGTCCGCCGTCTCCAGCGCGACCCGCCGCGCGAGCTCGGACCCGGTGGAACGCCAGAGATGGGCGTAGACCCGGCAGAGGAGGGCGTTGTCGTAGAGCATTTTTTCGAAGTGGGGGATCACCCAGTCCCGGTCGACGGAATAGCGGGCGAATCCGCCGCCGAGCTGGTCGTAGAGACCGCCGCGCGCCATCCGTTCACAGGTGTCCACGGCCATCTGGAGCGCGCCCTCGGAACCGGTCCGCGCGTGGTGGCGCAGCAGGAACTCGATCACCATGGACGGCGGGAACTTGGGCGCACCGCCGAATCCGCCGCGCGCCGCGTCGTAGTCCCGGGTGAGCCCGAGCAGCGCGCCGGCCAGCTCCTCCTCGCCCGGCACCCGGCTGTCCCCGAAGGACATCTCCCGCTCGGCGAGATCCCGCGTGATCTTCCCGGCGACCTCGGCGACCTCGTCCCGCCGGTCGCTCCAGGCGGTCGACACACCCTCCAGCACCTGCCGGAAGGAGGCCATGCCGTGGCGCGGCTCGGGCGGGAAGTAGGTGCCGAAGTAGAAGGGCTCGGCGTCCGGGGTGAGGAACACGGTCATCGGCCAGCCGCCCTGCCCGGTCGCCGCCTGCACCGCCTCCATGTAGACGGCGTCGACGTCCGGCCGTTCCTCGCGGTCGACCTTGACGCTGACGAAGTGCTCGTTCAGATAGGCGGCCGTCGCCTCGTCCTCGAAGGACTCGTGGGCCATGACATGACACCAGTGGCAGCTGCTGTACCCGACGCTCAGCAGAACGGGCCGGTTGGTTCTGCGGGCCTCGTCGAAGGCCTCGGCCGACCACGGCCACCAGTCGACGGGGTTGTCGGCGTGCTGGAGCAGATACGGGGACGTCTCATGGGCCAGTCGGTTCACCCTGCCACTCTCCCACGGCGTCCGGGACGGCGGAGAAGCGCAGGTACGCCGGGCGTGGCCCGCCGGGGACATCTTCACGAAGCCGGCCGTACCGGTCCGCGGGCGCCCGGTGTCCGCGGACGGGACGCGGGAGCCGGATCCCGTGCCGCCGCTGGGGCCGGCCCCGGAGCCGGGCACACGCGATCGCGGCGAATGATCGACGCCCCCTCGCGTTCGCGTCCCGGCCGAAGGACACTCGTAGGCCAGGGAGTTGCTGCCGGAGGGGGACGTGACATGCGGGACGGCCATCGGGTGGAGGCCGAGCGGCTGTTGGTCCGGGCCGTCGAGGAGGAGGTGCGCCGCTCAGGGGGGCGTGCGGACGGGACCGCGTTACTGTCCCGGGCCCGGGCCTCGCTCGACGCGATGGCGGAGACGGCCGCCGAGGAGTACACGGCGTACACACGGGCGCTGGACGAGTCCGCGGCCGGACGGCAGACCTTCGGGCAGCGGTTCGCCCGCGAGGGATCCGGAACTCCCCTGCTGGTGGCCGCGGTCGGCGCGCTCGCCGCCGTCGCCTGCGACCTGGCCCTCGGCACCGGCGCCGGCACGGCCGTCGGCACCGGGGCGACGGTGGCCGTGGCGGGCGCGACCGCCACCGTCCTCAGGGTGACGGCCTCGCACGTACCCGCCGCGAGCCGCCGCGCCGGAGCCCTGGGGCAGCCCGGCGGCCCCGAGCAGCTGCGCCTCCAGTGGCTGACGGCCCTGGAGGTACGGGGCATCCGGCCGTTCCTCGACCAGCAGCGGGTGCTCAGCGCCACCACCGGCGCCAAGAAGGGCGCCCCCCAGCTGCGGCGCACCGACAAGAGCGCGGCCGCCCGCCGGCGCAGCGTGCTGGAGCAGTCGTTCGGTCAGCTCCCGGAACAGGAAGGCCCGTTCACCGGGCGCCGTGCGGAACTGTCGCGGATCGCGCAGTGGGTTCACGCGGCCCGCGCGAGCACGGAGACGAGACCGACGGTCGTCGTGCTGCACGGCGCCCCCGGCTCCGGCCGCAGCACCCTCGCGGTCCGGGCGGCGCACGCCCTCAAGGACCAGTTCCGCGGCGCGTGCGTGGTCGACCTGCGCAGCGACAGCCCGGACGATCCGCCGCTCACCACCCGCGACGCGCTCCTCCACCTGCTGAACCGGCTGGGCGCCCCGCGCGAACAGCTCCTCTTCCGCGAGCGCTCCTCGCAGGACCAGCAGGTCAAGCGGCTGAGCGAGCTGTACCACCAGCATCTGACCGGCCTGCCCGTGACGATCGTGCTGGACGACGCGAGCGACGCCGAGCAGGTACGCACCCTGGTCCCCGAGCGCTCCGAGAGCCTGGTCCTGGTGACCGCGCGCAAACCCCTCGACCTGTCCGCCGGTCTCTCGGCCTGGGTGCACCAGCTCCCCGTGGAGGCACTGGACGCGGCGGGCTCCGAGGAGCTGCTGAGCGCGGCGGCCCAGGACGCCTCCGGCCCGTACGACGCCGAATCCTCCGACCGGATACGGGAGTTGTGCGGCGGTCTGCCGCTGGCGCTGCGGGTGGCGGGCTCCTCGCTCGGCCCCCGCACCCCGCGCGCCCTCGCCGGCGACCTCGCGGCCTACGGCCCGGTGGAGCCCGTGGAGCGGGTGCTGTGGCTGCGCTACACGGACCAGTCGGACACGGCGCGCCGGCTGCTGCGCCGGCTGGCCCTGGCCGGCCGGGCCTCGCTGGGCGCGGCGGCGGCGGCGTCCCTGCTCGCCACGGACGAACCCGAGGCCGTCCGTCATCTGACCGCGCTGTCCCGGGCGGGTCTGATCGACCACGTGCGCGGCAGCCGCTACCGCCTGCACGATCTCGTGCGGACCTTCGCGGCGGCCCGCCTCCTCGACGAGGAGGAGGCCTCGGAGCGCACGGCGGCGCAGGAGCGGCTGATCGTGAACTACGCGGAACTCGCCGACTCGGTGATCCGCCTGGTGGACGGCAGGACGTCGACGCGCGCCGACCGGTTCGGGCCGCAGGGCTTCACCTCCCTGGACGCCGCGCTGCGCTGGCTGGACGACGAGTCGAGCTTCATCACGGCGGCCCTGCGGCACGCGGAGGGGGTGGACCAGGCGGCGGTGCTCCATCTGCTGGGCGCCCTGTGCGACTACTGCCTGCTGCGCGGCGACCTGTACCGGCTGGGCGAGATCAGCGAGCTGACCCAGGCCGTCGACCAGGGGCTCCTGGTCCGCTCGGTGCAGTGGCGCACCGGTATCGCGGCCCGCCAGCTCGGCGAGCTGGACAAGGCGCGGACGACCCTGGCCGCGGTGGTGGATCTCTATTTCGAGGCCCATCACGACGCGGGGGCCGCGAGGGCGCTGTGCTCCCTCGGCATCACGCTGCACCACCAGGGCGGCCTCGTCGAGGCGGCGGCCAAGCTCCAGGAGGCGATGGACCTTCAGGCCTCACCCGAGCTGGCGGCCGACCGCGCCTGGACGATGCACGCGCTCGCGGCGGTGGAGCGCGACCGGTCCCGGCTCGGCCAGGCACTGGGCCTCCTCACCGAGGCCCTGGTCCTGCACCGCGAGAGCGGTTCGGTCCACGGCGAGGCCTGGGCCCACTTCCAGCTCGGCCAGCTCGGGCTGCGGATGGGCGACGTACCGCGCGCGGAGCGTGAACTGCGCGAGGCGCTCGATCTGTACGGCCGTACGCGCGACGCCCGTGGGGAGGCCTGGGCGCTCACTCAGCTCGCCCGCGCGAGACTCGTCGAGGGCGACCCCTCCGCCGCGGTCGACGGGCTGCGCCAGGCGGCCTCCCGGCACCGCGAGAACGAGGACGCGCGCGGCGAGGCCTGGACGGTGTACTACCTGGGCCAGTCCCTGGAGGAGACCGGCAACCTGGACCAGGCGGTGCGGGAGCTGGAGCGGTCGAGGACGATGTTCTCGCGCATGCGGGACGTCTACGGGCTGGCCTGCGCCCGTCACCACTCCGCCCGCGTGACCCGCGACCAGCGCGCCGCGCAGACGGGCTCCCTGCGGAACTCGGGCTTCGCCCGCCAGCTCCTCGTCGACGCCCGCGCGGACTTCCAGCGCATCGGGGTGGCTCACGGCGAGGCGTGGACCTGCCTGGAACTCGCCGTCGTCGACGCGGGCAACGCCCGTACCCAGCAGGCGCTGTCGCTGTGCGACGAGGCCACCGGTCTGTTCGCCTCGTACGGCGACCGGCGCGGGGAGGACTGGGCCCGCTTCCTGCGCTGCACGCTGCTCCCCTACGCGGCGCCGGGCGGTCACGAGGTGGGTGCCGCGGTGGCCCTGGAGGAGCTGTCGCAGCTCTCGCGGGCCGGCCACGACACCCGCGACGGCAGGCTGGACGACTTCATCGAGGCGTACCGGCTGCTGCTGGAGCGGGGCGTGGACCTGGACGCCGGCTGGCAGGCCTGGCGGCTGGGCATGGTGCCGGGACGGCACGCCCGCGAGGTGATGGGCGTGCCCGTGACGATGTGACGTGACCACGACGTGAGGCGGCCGCCTCGGGCACACGCCGGAGCGGCCGGCCAGGCCTCCGGATGGAGTTCCGGCCGGGTTCCGGGCGCGCGCCGGAGCCCGGCGTGTGCCCTGAGGGCCTCACACCGGGGTGCCGGTCATCGCTCAGCCCTTCGCGGGAGCGGTCTTCCCGCCGGTGCCGGAGCCGTCGGCGGACGCCGCCTCGTTCTCGGGGTCCTGCTCGAAGGAGACCTTGCCCATGTGACGGTTCATGGACTTCATCAGGCCCCAGACGGCCAGGGCCATCACCGCGAAGACGATGAAGCCGAGGACGCCGGGGGTGACCTTGTTCTCGTCGACCTCCTTGGCGAGGGGGACGAGGTGCGTCAGTGCCAGGCTTGCGCTCATGTCAGGCATTGTCGCGGATGCCCGCAAAGAGGTCGTCCTCGGGGAGGGATGTGTCCACGAGGGACTTCGCGAGCTCGTACTCCTCGGTCGGCCAGACCTCCCGCTGGATGTCCATGGGGACCTTGAACCAGCCGCCGTCCGGGTCGATCTGCGTGGCGTGCGCGATCAGCGCCTTGTCACGGATCTCGAAGAAGTCCGCGCACGGAACGTGCGTGGTCAGCGTGCGCTCGGTGCGCTCGAACTCGCTCCAGCGCTTCAGCCAGTCCCCGTAGGGCGACTCCATCCCGCGGTCCAGGAGCGCGTGGTGCAGGGCCTCGGTGCGCGGCCGGTTGAAGCCCTGGTTGTAGTACAGCTTCCGCGGCTGGAACGCCGGCCCGAACTCGGACTCCGGGTACTTCTCGGTGTCCGTCGCGCCCTCGAAGGCCACCATCGAGATCTTGTGGGTCATGATGTGGTCGGGGTGCGGGTAGCCACCGTTCTCGTCGTACGTGGTGATCACCTGCGGGCGGAACGAGCGGATCTGCTTGACCAGCTCGCCGGCCGCCTTGTCGACGTCCTCCAGGGCGAAGCAGCCCTCGGGCAGCGGCGGCAGCGGGTCGCCCTCGGGCAGACCGGAGTCGACGAAGCCGAGCCACTCCTGCTTGACGCCGAGGATCTCGCGGGCCTCGTCCATCTCCTTCTTGCGTACCTCGTGGATGTTCTCCTCGATGTACTTGTCGCCCTGAAGCTTGGGATTGAGGATGGAGCCGCGCTCCCCGCCCGTGCAGGTCACGACCAGCACGTCCACCCCCTCGGACACGTACTTCGCCATGGTGGCCGCACCCTTGCTCGACTCGTCGTCGGGGTGGGCGTGCACGGCCATCAGTCGCAGCTGGTCAGTCAAGACTCAATCCTCGGTCGGTCGGCTGTCGCCTGAGTCGGTCGGCTGTCGGCGCCCGGCGTGATTCCGCGCTGCGGGCGGCTTCTATAGTGACGGAATCGGGGGGCGATTAATTCCGGGGTCCGGCTCTGGAACCCGGCCGAGAGGACGATCATGAGTACGGCGAGCACGTTGCCCGAGGGCCGGTACGGCCGCTCCGCGGACGAGCGGGCCGACCGGAAGCTCAGGGTCATCGGCGGTGTCCTGGGAGTCGCCCTGATCGGTGTGGTCGGCTGGTTCGGCTACGACTACATCGCCGGGTCCGAGATCAGCGCGCAGGTGATCACCTTCAAGGCGGTCTCGGACAGCGCGGTCGAGGTGCACCTGGAGGTGCACAAGGACGCCGGTACGAAGGGCTACTGCACGTTGCGGTCGCAGGACGCCGACGGCCTCGAGGTGGGCCGCGCCGATTTCCGCTTCGAGCAGGACTCCTCCCGCCTCGACAAGGTGGTCACCCTGCGTACGACGGCGCGGGGCACCACGGCGGAACTCCTCGGCTGCCACTCGGGCTGAGCGGCACCGCCGGCCGGGGCCCGACGGCATCGGCCCAGGCCGGCGTCACTCTGGGCGACCAGGGCCTGACCCTACGGCCGGGATGCGGCTGACCTGCGTTGATGCAATTCTGATGTCTTATGTCCTCCCCTCAGAGCCGCTGAATTGTTAGGCTCGTGGTTTCGCCCACCCGTGAGAGAACATCCTTCTGGGTAGGGCGATGCTTTGTATTCCCAGTACCTACGAGGAGCACCTGTGACCCAGACCAGCGAGAACGTCACCTGGCTGACCCAGGAGGCGTACAACCAGCTCAGGGCCGAGCTGGAGTACCTGTCTGGTCCTGCGCGCACGGAGATCGCCGCCAAGATCGCGGCCGCGCGCGAGGAGGGCGACCTGCGCGAGAACGGCGGGTACCACGCGGCCAAGGAAGAGCAGGGCAAGCAGGAGCTCCGTGTGCGCCAGCTGACCCAGCTCCTGGAGAACGCCAAGGTCGGCGAGGCTCCCGCGGCGGACGGCGTGGTCGCGCCCGGCATGATCGTGACCATCGCCTTCGACGGCGACGAGGACGACACCCTGGACTTCCTGCTCGGTTCCCGCGAGTACGCGAGCTCCGACATGGAGACGTACTCTCCGCAGTCGCCGCTGGGCGCCGGAGTGAACGGCAAGAAGGTCGGCGAGGACGCCCAGTACGAGCTGCCGAACGGCAAGCTCGCCTCGGTGAAGATCCTCAAGGCCGAACCGCACCGGGGCTGAGCCCGAGACCGGCGACGACGATGCCCCCGGCAGCACGCCGGGGGCATCGTCATATCCGCGTCGAGGGCGGCGTCGGCGTCACACCGTCTTCGAGCGGTACCTCACGCCGTCGCCGAGCGGTACTTGCGGACCGCGAGCGTCCGGAAGACCACCACGATCAGGACCGAGTAGATCACCGAGGCCCAGACGGGGTGCTGCATGGGCCAGGCGTCGGACGTCGACACGCCCGGGTTGGCGAACAGCACCCGGCAAGCCTGCACGGTGGCGCTGAACGGGTTCCAGTCCGCGACATGCCGCAGCCAGGGGGTCATGTTGCTGGTGTCCACGAACGCGTTCGAGATGAACGTGACCGGGAAGAGCCAGATCAGCCCGCCGGAGGTGGCCGCCTCGGGCGTCCGCACGGACAGGCCGATGAGCGCGCCGATCCAGGTGAACGCGTACCCGAGCAGGAGCAGCAGCCCGAAGGCCCCGAGGACGCGGAACGCGTCGGTGCTGCCGTTCGAGCCGACCCGCCAGCCGACCATCACGGCGACCACCGCGAGGACCAGCAGGGTCAGCGCGGTCTGCACGAGGTCGGCCAGGGTGCGGCCGGTGAGCACCGCGCCCCGCGCCATGGGCAGCGACCGGAAGCGGTCGATGAGGCCCTTGTGCATGTCGTCGGCGATGCCCGCTCCGGCGCCCGCGGTCGCGAAGGTGACGGTCTGGGCGAAGATGCCGGCCATCAGGAAGTTGGTGTAGTCGGTGGCGCTGGTGCTGCCGCCGATCTTCATGGACCCGCCGAAGACGTAGGTGAACAGCACCACGAACATGATCGGCTGGATCAGTCCGAAGATGACCATCTCGGGGATCCTGGACATTCTGATCAGGTTCCGCTTGGCGATGACCAGGGAGTCCCGGATGGACTGGTAGACCGGGTTCGAGGGTGCCGTGATCCGCACGGCGTCGCTGACGGCGCTCACTTCGCGGCCTCTTTCCTGCTCTTGTCGCTCCGGGCGTCCTTGCCCCTGCCGCCCCGGCCGTCCCCGGAACCGCCGTTCTCCTCGGCCTTCTCCTCGGCGACATGGCCGGTGAGCGAGAGGAAGACGTCGTCCAGGGTGGGGCGGCGCAGGCCTATGTCGTCGATCTCTATGCCCCGGCCGTCCAGCTCGCGGATCACCTCCGCGAGGAGCTTCGCGCCGCCGGTGACGGGCACGGTGAGCTTGCGGGTGTGCTCCTCGACCGTCGCCTCGCCCTTGCCGAAGCCGCGCAGCACCTCGGAGGCGGTCGCTATGTGCTCGCGCTCGTGCACGACGACCTCGACGCGCTCGCCGCCGGTCCGCGCCTTGAGCTCGTCGGCCGTGCCGCGGGCGATGACGCGGCCGTGGTCGACGACGCAGATGTCGTGGGCGAGGTGGTCGGCCTCTTCGAGGTACTGGGTGGTCAGCAGCAGCGTCGTACCGACGGAGACGAGCTGCTTGATGACGTCCCAGAGCTGCTGGCGGTTGCGCGGGTCGAGGCCGGTCGTGGGCTCGTCCATGAACATCACCGGGGGCGACACGACCAGGGCCGCCGCCAGGTCGAGACGGCGCCGCATGCCGCCCGAGTACGTCTTGGCGGTGCGGTCGGCGGCGTCGGCGAGGTTGAACTGCTCCAGGAGCTCGTCCGCGCGGACCTTCGCGGCCTTCGCCCGCATCTGGTAGAGCCGGCCGACCATCTGGAGGTTCTCGCGGCCGGTCAGGTATTCGTCGACCGCCGCGAACTGCCCGGAGAGGCCGACCTTGCGCCGTACCGCGTCGGGGTCCTTGAGCACGTCGACGCCCGCGACGACGGCCTTGCCGCTGTCGGGGCGCAGGAGGGTCGTCAGACAGCGGACCGCGGTCGTCTTGCCCGCGCCGTTCGGCCCGAGCAGGCCGAGCACGGTGCCTTCCGGGACATCGAGGTCGACGCCGTCCAGAGCCCTTACGTCACCGAAGGTCTTCACCAGGCCTTCGGCGTAGATGGCGCCTGGCATGAGTGGTCTCCACGTCGTTGGGGATTTTCGGATGTGCGCGTACTTTCGGATGTGCGCGTACTGGGGACTCGTACGGGACGACAAAGTCATCGGCCCGGCCCGTCGGCGCCGATCCGCGGACCCACCGTAACGCGATGTATCGCGTCACTCAATGGATTTTCCCGAGTGGGACGGCCTGGCCCCACGGGCGGCCGCGACCTCAGTCGATGACCGTGTATCCCGCCTCGCGCAGCGCCGCGTTCACCTCGGCGCAGTGATCGTGCCCCTTGGTCTCCAGGTGCAGCTCGACCTCCACCTCCGTGAGCCCGAGCCGTGGATCGGTCCGTACGTGGCTCACGTCGAGGACGTTAGCGTCCGCCACTGACAACACCCCGAGAAGCGTCGCCAGGGCACCGGGCCGGTCGGTGAGCCGCAGCGTGACCGCCAGGTAGCGGCCGCCCGCCGCCATGCCGTGCCGCAGGATGCGCTGCATCAGCAGCGGATCCACGTTCCCGCCCGACAGCAGCGCCACGACCGGGCCCTCGAAGGCGCCGGGATCGCTCAGCAGGGCCGCCACGGAGCTCGCGCCGGCCGGTTCGACGACCAGCTTGGCGCGCTCCAGGCACAGCAGCAGCGCGCTGGACAGGTCGTTCTCGGAGACCGTACGGACCTCGTCGACCAGCTCCTCGACCAGGCGGAACGGTACGTCGCCGGGGCGGCCGACCTTGATCCCGTCGGCCATCGTCGCCGGGTTCTCGACCGACAGCGGCCGCCCGGCCGCGAGCGAGAGCGGGTACGCCGCCGCGCCCTCCGCCTGCACCCCGATGATCCGTACGTCCGGGCGCAGCGACTTCACCGCGACGGCCACGCCCGCCGCGAGCCCGCCGCCGCCGATCCCCAGGACGATCGTGCGCACCTCCGGGCACTGCTCCAGGATCTCCAGGCCGACCGTGCCCTGCCCCGCGATGATGTCGGGGTGGTCGAAGGGGTGGATGAACACCGCGCCCGTCCGCCGCGCGTACTCCTGCGCGGCGGCCAGGGTCTCGTCGACCACCTGACCGTGCAGCCTCACCTCGGCGCCGTAGTCGCGGGTGGCCGCGACCTTGGGCAGCGGGGCGCCGTTCGGCATGAACACGGTGGACCGCACGCCGAGCAGCGAGGAGGCGAGCGCGACGCCCTGCGCGTGGTTGCCCGCGCTCGCCGCGACGACGCCCGCGGCGCGCTCCTCCGGAAGCAGGCCAGCGATCCGCACGTACGCGCCGCGCAGTTTGAACGAGCCCGTCCGCTGGAGGTTCTCGCACTTGAACTGCACCGGTGCGCCCACCAGCTGGGTCAGATACCTGCTGCCCTCCATCGCGGTCACCCGCGCCACACCCGTGAGCATCTTCTGCGCGCCGCGCACGTCGTCGAGAGTCACACTGGGAAAGGAGTCAGCCGCGCTGTAGCTCATGACCACCAGTCTCGCAGTTCACGCGGGCGCACTCCCGTGGTGACCACGCTCCGAGACTCGGTTTGCGCAGCGCCGGTACGGCCCGCGCCCCGGCCGCGTAACCTGTCCCCCAACCCAGCTCCCCACGCATGAATTGAGCCCCCGGCCATGCCCACTACACCAGAGATGTCGATGGACATGACGACCGTCGGTGACACCGGTCTTCTCGAAGCCCTTCAGCACGAGGTCGCCGTCTTCGCGCGCCGTGCGGAACAGACCCGGCTAGGCGGGGTGGGGCAGGTGCGCAACTCCATGGACCGGGCCGCCTACCTGCTGCTCAACCGCCTCGACAAGGAAGGCCCGATGGGCGTCAAGGCGCTCGCGGCGAGCATGGGGATCGACTCCTCGACGGTCACCCGGCAGGTCGCCCCGCTGGTCGACACCGGGCTCGTCAAGCGCACCTCGCACCCCGAGGACGGACGCGCCGTGGTGCTCCAGCTCTCCCCGCGCGGCCAGTCCCGGCTCGACGAAGTACGCGCGTCCCGGCGTCAGTTGATGGCCGAGCTGACACACGAATGGGCACCGGAGGAGCGTGAGGTGTTCTGCGCGCTCCTCACCCGCTTCAACGGCGCGCTCTCCGCCCGCCAGGCCGCCCAGGGCATGCCGGCGCCGGAGTCCGAGCAGGCCTCCTGAACCGCGCCCCGGGAGCGGGCCGCGGTCCGTGCCCGGGGCCCCCGGGTCTCCGCCGCCCCGCACGCACGCGCGCGTGTGCGCCGAACTCTTGACCGGAAGGCACCACCTGCCCTCATATGAGACCGGGTCCTCGTCGTACGGGGTGCGCCGGGTCGCACGCGGCCGCGGGCCCTTTCTCAGAGGTCGCCCTCAGGGGGTCGTCCTCGGGCGGGAGGCGTGGTGCGAGAAAGGCGTGCCTCCCAGGGCGTCCGCCGTACCCGGGAGTTCGAGACGTTCGTGGCGGGCGCCTCAGGACGGCTGCTGCACACCGCCACGCTGCTCACCGCGGAGCCCGTGAACGCCAACCCGCGCGCGCGGCGGCTGCTGACCCTGGCCCTCGCCCATACGTACGCCTCCTGGGACCGCCCGCACGGCGGGGATCCCTACGACAGCGCCCGTCGGCAGCTGATCGCCCGCTTCCAGCGCACCGCCTGGCACCGGTACGGGAGCCTGCGGCGCCGGCGTGCCTCCCCGGACCACGTCCTGGCCGGGCTCACGCCGCAGGAACGGCTGGTCCTCGTCGTCAGGCTGTACGAGGGGATCGCCGAGGAGCAGGCGGCGGCGCTGCTCGGGGTCCCCGCGGAACGGGTACGGGCGGTCTGCGCCCGCGCCGTGGCGACCCTGCTGCACCCGCCCCGCGACCCGGCGCCGGCCCGGGTGGAGGTGGCGCCGTCATGAATCTGCCGGAGCGCGAGGCGGCCGTACGGCAGCTGCTGGAGCGGGCGCCCGCGCCCTTGGTGCCGTCCGGCCTGTACGACGAGGCCGTACGCCGCGGAAGGCGCATGCAGCGCCGCGGGAAGGCGATGCGGCGGCTGCTGTGGCTGGCGCTGTTCTGCGCGGCCGTCGTCTTCGCCGTCTGGGCGGTGACGGCCCGTCCGTGGGTGGAGCCGCCTTCGGAGACGACTCCACCGCTGACGGGCTGGTGACCGCGGGCCACCACCGCTGACGGGCCGGCGACCGGACACCGTCGCCCGCGGGCCGGTGGTCCGGCCGCGGGCGACGGTGGCGGGCCCGGGACCGGAGTGGCGGCCCGGACCCTCCGGCTCAGCCCAGGGCCTGCTGGAGGTCCTGAAGCAGGTCGTCGATGTTCTCGATGCCCACGGAGATACGGACGAGGTCGGCGGGCACCTCCAGCGCGGAACCGGCGACCGAGGCGTGCGTCATGCGTCCCGGGTGCTCGATCAGGGACTCCACCCCGCCCAGCGACTCACCGAGCGTGAACACCTTGGCGCGGTTGCAGACCTCGACGGCCGCCTCCTCGCCGCCCTCGACCTGGAAGGAGACCATGCCGCCGAAGGCCCGCATCTGCTTGGCGGCGATCTCGTGACCGGGGTGCTCCGGGAGGCCCGGGTACAGGACACGCGTCACGCGCGCGTGACGCGTGAGCATCTCGGCGACGCGGCCCGCGTTCTCGCTGTGCCGGTCCATGCGCACGGAGAGCGTCTTGGTGCCGCGCAGCACCAGCCAGGAGTCGAAGGGCCCGGCGACCGCGCCCATCGCGTTCTGGTGGTACGCCAGTTCCTCGCCGAGTTCCTGGTCGCCGGTGATCAGGGCTCCGCCCACGACGTCCGAGTGGCCGCCCATGTACTTGGTCAGGGAGTGCACGACGACGTCCGCGCCGAGCGCGAGCGGCTGCTGGAGGTAGGGGGTCGCGAAGGTGTTGTCGACGACGAGCCGGGCACCCGCCTCGCGCGCGATCTGCGCGACCGCGGCGATGTCCGTGATGCCGAGGAGCGGGTTGGAGGGGGTCTCGACCCAGATCGCCTTGGTCTTCGGGGTGAGGGCGGCCCGTACGGACTCGAGGTCGCTGGTGTCGGCCACCGACCACTCCACGCCCCACCGGGAGACGACCTTGGCGAAGAGCCGGAAGGTGCCGCCGTACGCGTCGTTGGGGATCACCACGTGGTCACCGGGGCTGAGCAGCGTACGCAGCAGGCAGTCCTCGGCCGCCAGGCCCGACGCGAACGCGAGGCCGCGGCGGCCGCCCTCCAGGGCTGCGAGGTTCTCCTCCAGTGCGGTCCTGGTGGGGTTGGCGCTGCGGCTGTACTCGTAACCGCCGCGCAGGCCGCCGACGCCGTCCTGCTTGTAGGTCGAGACCTGGTAGATCGGCGGGACGACCGCTCCGGTGAGGGGGTCGGCGGTGTTGCCCGCGTGGATCGCGAGCGTCTCGAAATGCTGACTGATGTGCCTGTCGCTCATGAGTCCCGAGCCTAGTGCTCTCCAGGAGTTCATGACGGCGTACGCCCGGCGGCGCGGAGGGCCTTCACGCGTGCGCCCGGCGGCGCGGAGGGCTTCGCGCACGGCGTGACGGACCGGGTTGGCCAATTGTCGGACCCGTCTGGTTCGCTGGAGGCATGCAGATTCTCTGGGTCCTGATGGCGCTGGCCATGTTCAGCGTGGTCCTGCTGCCGGTGTTCCGGCGCAGGCGCTCCGGTATACGACTGGTCACACCCGGTGACCCGGACGCCGCGGACCCGGCGAACTACGGCTTCCTGCGCCAGGAGGAGCTGGACATCCGCATGCCCGGCCCGGACGCGGATCTGCTGGACGTCCTGGACGTGGTGCAGCGGACCCAGGACTACCGCGCGGCCTCGCAGCTCCTGGCCGGCACGGAGACCGAGGGCGAGACCCGCTGGCAGCGGGTGCAGGCCTTCGCGGGCGCCGCGTCCCTGGAGCTCCAGCAGCGCCCCGGCGGGGTCGGCGAGACACCGGGCGGCCAGTGGCTGCGCGTGTGGCGTGCCGAGGCCCCCAAGGACGCGGGCGGCGCCGCGGTGCACGCCGAGTTCCTGGTGCAGCAGGCCTGGCGGACGTCGACGCCCGGGTCCGACGACTTCCGGATCATCATGGAGGAGGCGCGGTCCGCTTGCGGCGACGCGGCGCTGCTGTCCCCCGGTGACCCGATCCCGTACATCATCGAGCTGTCGGTGGCCCGTGGACTCGGCTACTCCCAGCCGGAGTTCGAGAAGCTCTGGCTGAAGATCCTGGACCGCTCGCCCTCCCACATGGGCGCGCATCTGGCGGCCCTGCACTACTGGTGCGAGAAGTGGCACGGCTCGCGGGAGACGGCGTACGCGTTCGCCGAGGCCGCGGCGGCACGCGCGCCGCAGGGCTCCCTCCTCGCGGCGATGCCGCTCTTCGCGGTCTTCGAGCACCTTCCCGAGGTGAACCTGGTCCGCAGCTTCTACCAGAGCGAGGTCGTGACCAAGGCCGTCCACGGCGCGCTGTACGCGGTCCACGCGGCCCGCCCCGACGACCCGATGCTCGCCCACGTCCGCCATCTGCTGATCTGCTTCCTGGTCCGCGGCGAGCGCTGGTCCGAGGCGATGGACCAGCTGGTGCGCGTGGACGGCCACGTCGGCGCCCTGCCCTGGACCCTGAGCCCCGACCCGGCCTCGGACTACGCGATATACCGCGCGCTGGCGGTGGCGGGCTACGAGGCGAACGGCGGCAGCCCGGCGACGCTGTCGCACTGACGGCGCCGCGCGGCGGTGAGCGTGCCCCGGGAACTCACCCGCCCGCCGGGCGCTCACCGACGCTCACGGGCACTGACGGGCGCGGCCCGGCCGACAAGGCACCGCGCCTCGGCACCACCTGATCCGAACGGCAGACCCTAGTCCTGCGGTGCCAGCGTGCGGAGGACATCGAACTCGTTGCCCTCCGGGTCCGCCATGACCACCCAGTTCCGGTCCGGACCCTGGCCCGCATCCGCCTTCGTGGCGCCGAGGCCGAGCAATCTGGTCACCTCGTCCTCGGTGCTGCCGTCGATCGGGCTGACGTCGAGGTGAAGCCGGTTCTTCACGGTCTTGCCCTCGGGCACCTGGATGAACAGCAGGGTGGGCGGCATCTGGCGGGCCCGAACGCCCTCGACGGTCGGCACCCAGGAGCCGATCTCCACCTTGCCCTCGCTCCGGTCGATCACCTCGAAGTCCAGGACCTCGCACCAGAACGCCGCGAGCCTCTCCGGATCGTGACAGTCAACGACCAACTCCGTGAACCTACTTGTCATGCCTCTCCCAGATGGTGCGGACGGGGCTCAGGGTATTGGCCCGTGCCGCCCGTCCGACAGATCCAGGGCTGATCTCCCGCAGGCTGATGGACTTGGGCCCGACTGGAGAGCCAGATGCCCAAGCGGTGATCGGATATCGCCTCCGTGACCGCCCGCACGTCCTTAGGATGACCCGGCCACGCCCGCCACCGATCTCTTCCATGGCGCTGTCCGAGGAGGACTCCGATGACCGACCACGCCGCCACGGCCGCTGCCGGCCGGGCGCCGGCGGACCCGGAACGGCTGGCGCTGGAGTTCCACCACGGCGGCCGGCTGATGGACCCGACGCTGGCGGGTGTGCAGATCTGGCGGGTGCGCATCACCGCCGACGGCGAGCCGGTGGGCAGCCTGCAGGCCACCCGGGGTCTGTGGTGGACGGCCATCCGCCTGCGCGAGCGCCTCATCGACGAAGGGGCCTTCCTCGCCGAGGTGGCGCAGCAACTGCTGGATCCGGACGGGTCGTTCACCGCTGCCTTCACCGAGCTGGTCAAACGGCCCGAGCACATGCTGATTTTCGACCGGTGCGAGATGGTGCCGCCGTGGGACGACGCCTTGACGGTCGCCGGGGTGGTCACCGCCGTCATCGACCGGCTGACCGACAGCTCCTTCGCCGTGGTCTTCCCCCGCGCCGGCGCACCCGGCAGTGTCGGCGCGCGGCTGCTGGAGCAGGCGGGGACGTTGCTGACCGCCGTCGGGTTCACCGACGGGCTGCTGGTCCTGGACACCTCGACGGGCGCTCTCACAAGCGCCGCTATCCGGGTACGGGATCATCTGGTCGACCGTGCCCGGCACGGCGGTGTCGACCGCGATGACCTGGACGAGGAGGACTGGTTCGAGAACCAGGAGTACCAGGCCCTCACCCCGCGCACGGCAGGCCTGCTCCGCCTGGCCGTGGAGCAGTTGTCGCAGGAGGCGTGGCAGGAGATCGCCGCGCTGGGTGACGAAGCGCTGCCGCGAGGCGCGGGCGGTCTCTTCGGTTCCCTTCCGCTGGTGATACTGCGGCAGGAGAGCGGCTGGCGGCGGCAGATGGCGCGCGTTTTCGACGACCTGGCCGCCGACCTCGCCGACGGCGAGGTGGTGCCGCTGTGCAGGGGCGAGGTGATGGCCCTGGACCTGGGCATCCGCCGGGCCCAGAACATCCATCGAAACCGGCCCGGGCTGCTCGCCCAGGCCGTGGAGGGGCTGCCGGCCGAGGCCCGCGACTTCGACTGGTACGCATGCTTCGACCTGTTGTTCGCGGGCCGTGGCGTTTCGATGCTCGACGATGTCCTCGACGGAATCGACGGAATCGACGGAATCGAGGACAGCGACATCGACCAGGTCATGGGCACGGTCGACCCGGCGCCGCTGGACTGGTTCAGCCCGTTCGACGACGACCGCGCCCGCGACCCGGACCGAGGCTTCCGCCATCCCTGACCCGCACTCCTCGTCGGGCTTGGACCGACATCACCGACTCCTCGCGCCCGGGCTCGCCTTCCTCGCGGAACAAGCGGTGCCGTGACCGCGGACCTGGCGGGGCCCGGGTTCCTGGAGCCGGACCGTCATCCTCACCGTCACGTCGTCCCCTGCCGAGAGGCCGCTCGGCTTGCGCACGGCCACCTTGAGCGGCAGCAAGTAGCCGCCGTCCTTGGGGAAGAGCGACGTCTCGAAGGCGACCTCTCCGATCCGGGCCTCGACCGGGATCACGCCCCAGCCGTAGGTGGCCATCGCGGCCACCTCACGGATGTCGGCGGACTCCTCGTCCGGTACACGCACGAAGTAGTACGGCGACGGTCCGCGCCATTCGATCACTCGGCCGGAGAATACGAACTCCATCCGGTCGGTCTCCTTCCACGAGAACGCCAAGACACGCGACGGAGCCTTCAACGGCTCCCGGTCGTCTCGACGTTCGACGCTTCGCCGGTCGGCTGCCCGGAGCGGTGACGGCCTGGTCCACCCTGTCAGGAAAGCCGGCGGATCCCGTTGCCGGGCGACGTACGGGCGAATCAGGTCCGCGTCCGGGTGCGGCCCCGGGCGGGCGAGAGGGCCGGCTACCCCTGTGAGCCGGCGTGCCTGTCGACCGAGGGGACTTGAGGGACGGCGGAGTTGGGGTCGAAGCCCGCGAAGGCCAGGCCGATGACGAAACCCGCCACCTCCTCCAGCTGGCGGGCGCGCTCCAGCGTCCCCAGTGTCGCCGGGATCCCGCCGACGTCACGGACCAGTTCGCCGACGACGTCCAGCGCCGTCGCGTCGTCACCGCACATCGCCACCGTCACACGGGACCGGCCGCCCCCGGGCGGGCTCGTCCACCGGTCGGCGGGAAAGAGATGGAACGCCTTCACGACCCGGGCCCCTGGAGCAAGCCGGGCGATCCGCCCCGCCATCGACTCGCGGTGTCCGGTGAGCAGAGTGCCGACGCCATGCGTGACAGCGTTCGTGGGATCGATCAACGGTGTCCCCCCGAGCGCGCCGTCGGACGCGCTCACCGATCCCATCATGTCCTCGACGCCGTCCCAGGACACGGCGAGCAGTACCGCGTCGCGCCCTGCGACCGCCTCACGCGGCGCGACTGCGAGCACTCCGTGGCCCAGCCGCTCGGCAAGCTTCTCCGCCTTGATCCGTGACCGTCCGCCGATCACCACCTCATGTCCCGCACGCGCCCAGCCCTCGCCCAGGGCCGCCGCCAGTGTCCCGGTTCCCAGGATCCCGATACGCATCGTCTCCGCCTCTCCGAAGGGTGTTCGGTCCGGTGGTCACGGTAGAGAAGGCATTGCGCACCGATCGGTGCGCGACCGACGCGCGAGGATGGGCGGCGAGATGACGAATGACGATGCGCACTGCTACGAGTTGGTCGCCGACTGCCGTTTGCGCGCGGCCACCGATCTCTTCGCTCACACCTGGGATCCCGTTGTACTGACGGCACTTCGCGTGGGTCCGCGCCGACGCCGCGAGCTGCGCGCCGCGATCGGCGGCATCAGCGACAAGGTCCTGACCGACTCCCTGCGCCGTCTGCTCGCGAGCGGACTGATCGAGCGCCACGCGCGTGCCGAGGCGCCGCCCCGTGTCGATTACGCCCTGACCGGCTTGGGACAGAGCCTGGTCGAAGGCCCGTTGACGGCGCTCGGACGCTGGATGACCGAGCACGGTGACGAACTTCTCGAAACCCAGGAGAGCGGTGACGCGGAAGACTGGTGAGCGCGGCTCGACGGGATCGTCGAGCCGCGTCCGCAGGCCGCTTCCGGGCTGCCGGGCTCACATGGCCGTCGGTCTCTCGACACGGTGAGTCGGGGCGCCGGCACGGGGGCACGACCCTGAACATGCCGAACGCGACGTTCGCGGTGCGGTGATCACGCCTGCGAGCGCGTTCCGGAGGGCCGGAGTCAGAACGACTCGGCGATCCCCGCCACCCCGCCGATGAACGCGCTGGTCAGCATCGCGGCGACCAGCACGCCGAGCAGTACCGACAGCGCCCGGGAGCTGCCCCGCGCACCCGCCCGGGCGCGTACGGCCATGGCCCCCAGGACCAGCACCACCAGGCCGGACAAGGAGAGCGCCAGCCAGCCGAACGTGGCGTCCGCTCCGATCTGTTCATAGGTGTCGCCGGCCGTCCGCCGCAACGCGACCGTGCTGCCGACCGGCAGGTCGCTGTCGATCGTGGCGTCGGGGTCCACCACGGTCCCGTCGTCGGAACGGAAGACGCCGTGGCAGTGCGGATACCGGTGGCCTCCGGTACGGCTCCACGAGCAGGACTGGACGCCGAGGTGACCGGACGTGCCCGCCGCACCCGTGGCGTACGCGAGATGCGTCACCGCGAGCCAGGTCACGAGCGTGCCCACGGCGAACAGACCGGCGATCACGAGCAGCGGACGCCGTACCGACGCCCCCTCCCGGAGCCGGTCCCGACGGTTCGTCCGTCCCCTCATCCCGTTCCCCTCGTCCCGTTCCGCTCGTCCCGCTCCGCGCTCCGTGACCACGCCTGTCCCGGTCGTCCACGCCGTACAGCCAGACACGCGGGTGAGCCGAAGGGTTGCGGGCCGTATCGCTCGTCTCCGTGCCCCAGGCCCCGGTTCTCCGTGCCCCCGGCCCCGGTTCTCCGTGCCCCAGGCCCCGCACCCCGAGCCTCTGTGGCGCCGAACGAGTGGACTTGCCGGAACGCTCATCGGACCGGGGCTCCTGCCGGGGGTGCGGATGGTGGTGTTGCCGTCTGTTCCCGTGAGCTGGATCTGATCCGGAAGAGGCTCCCTCCCATGCGACGTACCCCCTACCGCAGTTCGTTCGCCGCGGCGCTGCTCGCGGCGTCCGTGCTGGCCCCGATGACAGCGGCGCGGGCCGCGGCCGTCCACGCGGCGGATGTCCGCACGACCGGCGTCCGCACGACGGACACGGACGGATACGGCAAGGACGACGGCGCACGCGACAGTCTCAGCCCCGCGCTGAGCGCCCGGCTGGACAAGGCCATCGCGGACGTCCGCCGGCAGGCCGGTATTCCCGGCGTCGTCGTCGGGCTGTGGATGCCCGGCAAGGGGAACTACGTCCGCGCGACCGGTGTCGCGAACAAGGCCACCCGCGAGCCGATGTCCGCCGACTCCTACGTCCGGATCGGCAGCGAGACCAAGACCTTCACCGTCACCGCGCTGCTCGAACTCGTCGACCGGCACCGGGTCCGGCTGGACGACCCCGTCTCCCGCTACGTCCCCGGCGTGCCGAACGGCCGCCGGATCACGCTGCGCCAGCTCGCCGAGATGCGCAGCGGACTGTTCCCGTACACCTCCGACGCGGACTTCGATCACGACCTGCTGAGCGACCCGCAGCGCGCCTTCACCCCGCGGGAGCTGCTCGCGTACGGCTTCAAGCACCCGAACACCTTCGCTCCGGGCGCGCGGTTCGAGTACTCCAACACGAACCTCGTCCTGCTGGGCCTGGTCGTCGAGAAGGTCACCGGTCACCAGCTGCGCGACGTCATCGAGCGGCGGGTCCTGCGCCCGGCCCGTCTGCGGCACACGCTGTTCCCGAAGGGGAACGAGTTCCCCAAGCCCCACCCGCAGGGCTACACCGACCAGACGCTGAGCGGCGAGGTCGCGAACTCCACGAACTGGAACCCCAGTTGGGCCTGGGCCGCCGGGGCGATGATCTCCAACCTCCAGGACCTGCGCCACTGGGCCGAGGTCGTCGCCACCGGCACGCTGCTCAGCCCCGCGACCCAGGCACAGCGCCTCAGGACACTGCCGACCGGCTTCCCGGGAACGTCGTACGGCCTCGGCGTCTTCGACGCCGGTGGATGGATCGGGCACAACGGCTCCCTTCCGGGATACGAGACCGTGACCGTCCATCTGCCCACGAGGAAGGCCACCCTCGTCGTCATGATCAACACGGACATCACCCACCAGGGCCAGGAGCCGTCCACCCTGGTCGCCAGGGCCGTCACGGAGATCGTCACCCCGGACAACGTCTACGCCGGCGCGGTGGTCAACCCCTGAGACTCGCCCCCGCGACCGCCGACGGGCGGTCCTACTCCACCGCGATGCCGAAGTCCCGTACGAGTTCCTCGAGACCGCCCGGATAGCCCTTGCCTCCGAGGACGAACTTCCAGTTCCCGTCGTTCCGGCGGCGGAAGGAACCGAGCACCAGGGCGGTCTCGCCCGGCCGGCCGTCGGAGACGTCGAGCCGGTCCAGTTCGGCGAGGTCCTGGCCGAGCAGCCGGACGCAGGCGTCCGTGAAACCTGAGAGGTCGGTGTCCGGGGCGGCCTCGGGGTCGACGGCGGCCACGAGGACGACCCGGTCGGCCTCCGCGGGCAGCGCGTCGAAGGAGACGCCGATCGCGGCCTTGTCGGGCGGCGACGCGGGCAGCGCGCACACCGAACCATCCGGTGTCCGCGGGTTGTTGTAGAAGACGAAGTGATCGTCGCCGAGGACACGGCCGCCCCGGCAGACGAGCGCGCAGACGTCCAGGGCGACGCTTCCGGTCCATCCCATGCCCAGGATGTTGTGGTCGTCGGGCAGCCGGGGCCCCGGATCCGGCTGTCCGGGCCCCTGCCGCCCGGGCCCCCGATCCGGCCGTGACGGCTGCGACGACGGCTGCGAGGGCCTCCCTGAGGACCGGGACGGTCGCGGTGACGGCCGGGAGGCCGGTTCCGCCCGCGAGCGGCCCGCGTCGCCCAGCCTCCCCCGCAGCCCATGGCGATGCAGCAGGTCCACGAGTTCGGGGCCCGCGATCAGCTCCAGCGGTTTGCCGTCGGCGAAGGTGTGCGAGCCGGGGCCGAACCCCGACGTCGTCACGAGCACGCCCTTGTTGGCGCCCGCGTCCTGCACCGTCCCGTACAGATCGCGTACGGCGGTGGGCGGCACGGTGTTCCGGTACCGCTTCACCTGGACGACGATCTTGCCGCCCCGGATCGGCGCCGGGTCCAGCGCGTCGACGTCCACGCCGCCGTCGTTCGAGCGCTGCGTCGTCACCGCCTGCATCCCCATGGCCCGGAAGAGCTCGGCCACGAGCTCCTCGAACGCGATCGGGTCCATGGCGTACAGGTCGGGTTCCTCGTCGCTGCCGTGGGCGACGACACGGTTCCCGACGTCCTGCGGCCGCCGGCCCGGCCGTACGGGCGTGAGCTGGTCCGGGCGGGCCGAGAGCTGCCCGCGCAGTCCGTCCGTCAGACAGCTGCCCGCGTCCACCTGCGCCAGGTGAAGTCCGAGGAACGAGGAGCGGGCCGCCATGACCGTGACGAGGACGATGTGGTCCGGCCGGCCCGTGGCGGGGTCGTGTCCGTCCACGAAGCCGTTCAGGACGACCGATTCGAGTGCGCCCTGCTCGTCGGCTCCGAAGAGCTCGTGCAGCACGAGCAGCGCGCACTGCGCGAGGACCTCGCGGTACAGGCTCCGCCGCTGGGTCACGGGACGGGCGGTCTCCTTGTCCTGATCGGCCCCGGACAGGTACCGGACGGACTTCACCTCGGGGACGACGTCGTACGCGGGCAGCTCCCAGTCGAGGACGAGCTGCCCGGCCGCCGCGTCGTAGGCGGCGGCGATCCGGCGCGGAAAGCCCTCCGGCCAGGCCGAGGACGAGTAGAGAGCGGCGGAGAAGTACTCGATCACGGAGTCGGGATCCCTGCGGCGGACCCCTTCGGCCACCTCGGCGACACCCGCGTTGTGCCGCCGTACCTCCGCCAGCCGGCCGTCGGCCCACTGCCGGTACTCCCGCTGGTACGACGCCAGCTGCCGCTGCCGGTGCGCCTCGGCGGCCTGGGCCGCGTGCCAGTCCCGCTCGAAGCGCGCCTGGGCCTCGGCCTGCGCCTGCGCCCGGCGGTTCGCGGTCCAGCCGCTCTGTGCCTGGTACCGGCCGATGTCCGGCATGACCACCGGCTGGGCCAGCGGCCCCGGGGCGAAGGGCTGGATGTCCTCGGGGCGCAGGAGCGCGGCCGCCCGGAAGGCGGGCGCCCGGCAGCCCGCGGCGAGCAGGCCCTGCAACGAGGCGACCTGCGCGTCCAGTTCTTCGGTACGGCGCCGCGCCTCGGCCTGCCGGTACTCGCGGTACTCCGTGGCGGCGCGCCGCTGCCGGGCCCGCGCCTGCTGCTCCTCCTGCCGGCGCCGTCGCGCGTCGAGCTCCCGCTGGCGCTGCTGCTGCCGCTGAACCTCGGCCCAGACGCCGACGAAACCCGTAGAGCGACGACTCATGTGGTGCAGGCCCTCCCCCGATGCCGGCAGCCCGAAAGGCCCCGTTGGTTGTCCCCACAACCATGTGTAAAAGGGTGACTCTATCCAGTAATCACCGTCCCGCACATCCACGGGACAGCGGCCGCCGGAACCGGGCATTCTGGCAGGTCACCTCCGGTGAGAAGCACGAAGGCGCCGTTCCGGTCGTACGACCGGAACGGCGCCCAGGGGTCCTGCCTCGCGAGACGGCCGGACCGCCCGGCCGGAACCGGCGGATCGTGGCCGGTTCGCCGGGACTAGCCGATCGTGGCCGCGTCGATCACGAAGCGGTAGCGGACGTCGCTCGCCAGGACCCGCTCGTACGCCTCGTTGATCTCCGACGCGTCGATCAGCTCGATCTCGGCGCCGAAGCCGTGCGTGGCGCAGAAGTCCAGCATCTCCTGGGTCTCCTGGATGCCGCCGATGCCGGAACCCGCGAGGGTCTTGCGGCCGCCGATCACCGAGAAGAGGTTGAGGCGGACCGGCTCCTCGGGGGCGCCCACGTTCACGAAGGCGCCGTCCGTGCGCAGCAGCGCGAGGTAGGCGTCCAGGTCCAGCGGGGCGGAGACGGTGGACAGGATCAGGTCGAACGTGCCGCGCAGCGCCTTGAAGGTCTCCGGGTCGCTGGTGGCGTGGTAGTGGTCGGCGCCGAGCTTCAGGCCGTCGTCCTTCTTGCGCAGCGACTGGGAGAGGACCGTGACCTCGGCGCCGAGCGCGTGCGCGATCTTGACGCCCATGTGGCCGAGACCGCCCATGCCGAGGACGGCGACCTTCTTGCCGGGGCCGGCGTTCCAGTGCTTGAGCGGGGAGTACGTGGTGATGCCGGCGCAGAGCAGCGGCGCGGCCACGTCGAGGGAGATGCCGTCGGGGATGCGCAGGGTGTAGTTCTCGTCGACGACGATCTTCTGGGAGTAGCCGCCGTAGGTGGGCTCGCCGTCCTTGCCGACGGAGTTGTACGTGCCGACGCCGCCGCCGGTGCAGTACTGCTCCAGACCAGCGGCGCAGTTGTCGCACTCACGGCAGGAGTCGACCAGGCAGCCGACGCCCACGCGGTCGCCGACCTTGAACTTGGTGACACCGGAGCCGACCTCCTCGACGATGCCGGCGATCTCGTGGCCGGGCACCATCGGGAAGGTCGCCTTCCCCCAGCCCTCGCGGGCCTGGTGGATGTCGGAGTGGCAGATGCCGGCGAACTTGATGTCGATCAGGACGTCGTGCTCCCTGACCTCACGGCGTTCGATGGTGGTGCGCTCCAGCGGAGCCTTGGCGGCGGGCGCGGCGTACGCAACGACAGTGGTCATGCCGGGGTTCTCCTCGGGAGGGGGGGTGGTCCGTGCCCGGCTGTCTCACGCCGGGCACGGCGTCCAGCCTGCCCGGTCCCCCGGGGTTCACCCAGACCACGGTTCTGCGTACGTTCGCTGGTCCTACCACTGGCGGGGTCAGGCTCCGCGGCGTACGACCGTCGATACTGGACGTATGGATGAACAGCCCTCCGAAGTGCCCGCCGGGGAGGCGGCCCACGCTCTCGACCGGCGCGCCGAGCTGAGCGAGTTCCTGCGCAGCCGCCGCGCCCGGCTGAAGCCGGAGGACGTCGGGATGCCCGACTTCGGGCGGCACCGCCGGGTGCCCGGGCTGCGCCGCGAGGAGCTGGCCCAGCTGGCCGGGGTGTCCGTCGCCTACTACACACGCCTCGAGCAGGGCAACGGCCGCAATGTGTCGGCCGAGGTGCTGGACTCCATCGCGCGGGCGCTGCGCCTGACGGATGCCGAGCACAACCACCTCACGCACCTCGCGAAGCCCAAGCAGCACAAGAAGAGGTCGGCGGCCAGGCCGCAGCAGGTGCGCGGCTCCCTGCGCCAGCTGCTGGACACGATCGACGGCGTCCCCGCGTACATCACCGGCCGGCGCTCGGACGTGCTCGTGTGGAACCGGATGGCCGCGGCCGTGTTCGGGGACTGGTCGGAGCTGCCGCCACAGGAGCGGAACTGGGCGCGGATGGTCTTTCTGCGGCCCGAGTACCGGGATCTTTTCGTGGAGTGGGAGCAGAAGGCGATCGACATCGTCTGTCTGCTGCGCATGGACGCGGGCTGCCATCCGGACGATCCGCGGCTGGCCGCGCTGGTCGGGGAGCTGTCCGTGAAGAGCGAGGACTTCCGGCGGCTGTGGGCGACGCACGACGTGAAGGAGAAGAGCCACGGGGTGAAGCTGCTGCGGCATCCGCTGGTGGGCGACCTCGCTCTGCAGTTCGAGTCGTTCCGGCTGATCGGCGACAGCGAGCTGGCGCTGGTCACGTATCACGCGGAGCCGGGGTCCGGCTCCGCCGAGGCGTTGCGGCTGCTGGCGTCGTGGGGGACGGACGCGACCCGGGCGGGCGCGTCCTCACCCCTCTGACGGATCCGGGCTCACGGCATGTACGGCGGCGCCGCGCCCCACGTCCACCTCGGTACGGGTTGCTCCGCCGGCGGCTTCGCGTCCGGGCCGGAGAAGTACACGGCCAGCCTCGTGCCCCACTCGGCGTAGGCGAGGAAGGCGGAGCGGAACTCGGCGTCGGCGGGGAGTCCCGCGTCGTCGGCGGCGTCCTGGAGCAGGTTCACCCAGCGGCGGCGCTGGACCTCCGTGATGCCCTTGCCCAGGTGCTTGGCGACCATGTGGCCGTGGCCGCCCTGGGTCTCGGAGTAGGCGGGCGGTCCGCCGAAGACCTCGCCGAGCCAGAGGGCGACATGGGCGGCGTGTTCGGGCGCGAGGCCGGCGAACAGCGGCGCGAGGAGGTCGTCCTTGAGGACCTTGCCGTAGAAGGCCTCGGTGAGACGGGCGAAGGCCTCGGCGCCGCCCGCCCAGGCGTAGAGCGTGGGCACGGAGGCGCCCTGGCCCCGTACCGAGGTCGGCTTGTAGTGGCGCATCTCCTCGATGCTGCCGATGTAGGGGCGGATCTCGGCGAGGAAGTCGGGGAAGAGCTCGGAGGTGCGGAAGCCCTCGATGTGGTCCTCGGTCGAGGTCCAGGTGATCCTCAGGATGAAGTGCTCGAAGTCGTCCTCACAGCGTGCGAGTTCGTAGTCGACGCACTGCGGGGCCGCGGCGAGCTGGACGGCGGCGCGGGTGTAGGCGGCCAGGAACTCGGCCGACTGCTCCTCGGGAATCCGGTAGCGGACGTATTCGACTGTCGAGACGGTCATGCCCCCACACAAACACGGAAGGGCCACCGGAAGCTCTCTTTCCGGTGGCCCTTTCGCTGCGGGCTCACTTCCGCGCCGCGCGGAACGGGCCGGAGCCGCCGGCCGGAGCACGCACGCCCCGCCCCGCGATCCCGTGTCCGCCGCCGCTAGAACCTGCCCTACGCTCCCGCGTTCTCCTTGACGGTGATCTTCCCCTTGCGGATCGTCGCGACGCGCGGGGCCTTCTTCGCGATCGCGGAGTCGTGGGTGACCATGATGAAGGTCAGCCCGTGCTCCTTCCACATGGCTTCGAGCACGTCCATGATCTCGTCGCGCATGCCCTCGTCGAGGTTGCCGGTGGGCTCGTCGGCGAGCAGCACCTTGGGCTGCTTGACCAGGGCGCGGGCGATCGCCACGCGCTGCTGCTGACCGCCCGACAGCTCGGCGGGCAAGTGCCCGAGCCGCTCGGCGAGCCCCACGGACTCCAGGGCCGCCGCGGCCCTCTCGCGCCGTTCCTTCGCCTTCACGCGCAGCGGTACGAGCGCGGTCTCGACGTTCTCCTGGGCGGTGAGCGTGGGGATCAGGTTGAAGCTCTGGAAGACGAAGCCGATGTTCTCGCTGCGCACCTTGGTGAGCTTCGCCTCGGACAGCTTGGCCATGTCGACGCCGTCGAGTTCGACGCTGCCCGCGGTGGGACGGTCGAGCCCGCCGAGCATCTGGAGCAGGGTGGACTTGCCTCCGCCGGTGGGCCCCTGGATGACGAGCCGGTCGCCGTCGCCGATCGTCAGGTCGATCCCCGCGAGCGCGTCGATCGTTTCCTTGCCCCGCGCATAGCGCTTGGTGACGCCTCTGAGTTCGTACATGGTCTTACTCCTGGGATACGTAAGTACGTGAGGGGCGGGGCTTATTCGACGCGGCGCAGGGCGTCGGCGGGGCGCAGCCTGGAGGCACGCCAGCCACCGAAGGCTCCGGCGATCAGGCCGCCGGCCACGGCCAGGACGACCGCGATGACGATGGTGTCGACGCTGACGGGAGCGGTGAGCGCGACGTCGAGGGCCTTGGAGGCGGTCTGCCGCGCCGGGCCGCCGAAGCCGCCGCCGGGACCGCCGCCCTGGCCGCCGCCGCCCGTGTTCCCCAGCTGTGCCTGGAGGTTGGGGCTGATCTCGGTGACGACGTAGGCGCCGGCGAGGCCGAGGGCGATACCGAGGGCACCGCCGACCAGACCGTTGACGATGGCCTCGCCGACCACCTGGCGGGTCACCCGGCTCGACTTCCAGCCGAGCGCCTTGAGGGTGCCGAACTCGCGCACCCGGCGGGACACGGCGGAGGAGGTGAGCAGACCGGCGACCAGGAACGCGGCCACGAGCACCGCGATCGACAGCCACTTGCCCACGCTCGAGGCGAGGTCGGAGGCGGTGGACAGGGAGCCGGAGACCGTGTCCGCGAGGTCGGCGGAGGTGGTGACCGTCGTACCCGAGATGTTCTTCTGGATGGTGCTCTTGACGCCGGCGATCTGCTGCGAGTCCGACGCCTTGACGTAGATCGTCGTGACCTTGTTCTTGGAGTCGCTGAGCGTCTGTGCCTGCTGGAGCGGGATGTAGAGGTTGGCCGCCGCGTCACCGCTGTCCGGGGTCGCGATGCCGATGACCTTGTACTTGACGCTCTTGATGGTGACGGTGCCACCGAGCTTGAGCTTCTTCTCCTTGGCGTACGACTTGTCCGCGACGACGACCTCGGCGTTCGTCTCGGAGGTCTTGAACGTACGGCCGCTGGTGATCTTCGACGAGGTCAGCGGGCCCAGGGACGGCTTGGTGACGTCGGTGCCGTAGACCGAGTAGTTGTTGACGTCGAAGTTGGCGCCGCCGCCCTCGACGCGGCCCTGCGGGGACTGCTGGGCCCCGGGGCCGCCCTGCCGGCTGCCGCCGCCGCTGTTCGGGTCCTGCTTGAACTGGCCGCGGGTGAACTGGCCGTTGATGCGGATGACCTGGAGGCTCAGACCGCCGACGGAGTCCGCGACGCCCTTCTGCGCGTCGACCTTGGAGACGGTCGAGGAGGCCAGGGTCTGGAAGCCCTGGACCATGACGCGGTCGCTGCTCTGTTCCTTGTCGGAATCGCTGTCCTTCGCGTCGAAGTTGAAGCGGGGGCGGTCGCCGGTGCCCTGGGCGGCGGCGGCCTTGGTGACCGTCATGTCGGTCCCCAGCCCGTACAGCGACTGGAGGACCTTGCCCTGCGCCTTCTCCATGCCCGAGGACACGGAGCTGACCACGATGACCAGTGCTATGCCCAGGGCGAGCCCGGAGGCGACGACGAGGGCCGCCTTTCTGCGGCGGCGCAGTTCGCGCCTCAGGTAGGTGAAGAACATGGCCGCAAGCTAGTTACGGCGCGTGATGAAGGAATAAGGCCGAAATAAGAGAACCATGAGAAGGCTGTGGCCGGGCCCGGAAATCTTTGGGAGACGCCGATGTGCGGGAACGCCGATGCGCGAGAACGCCGATGCGCGAGAACGCCGATGCGGCGGCGGCCCGTGGGGGCCACCGCCGCATCGGTGTTCGTTCGCGTCCCGGCCTCGGCGGACCGTCAGGTCCCGCCTCGGCCTCCGCGGACCGTCGGGCTCGCGCTTCGGCTCAGGCGGCCGAACCGGCCTTCCAGGCCGCCCAGTCCAGGTTCCAGCCGTTGAGGCCGTTGTCCGGGGCGATGGTCTTGTCGCCGGTGTTCTTGACGACCACGACGTCACCGATCAGCGAGTGGCTGAAGAACCACGCGGCGGGCGTGTTGGCGTCGTTGGCACCCTTGGTGTCCGACAGACCCACGCAGCCGTGGCTGGTGTTGACGGAGCCGAAGATGGACTTCGGGCCCCAGTAGTTGCCGTGGATGAAGGTGCCGGAGTTCGACAGGCGCATGGCGTGCGGCACGTCCTTGATGTCGTACTCGCCCTTGCCCTTCTCGTCCTTGAAGCCGACCGTCGAGCCGTCCATCCGGGTCTCCTTGAACTTCTCGGAGATCACCATCTGGCCCTGGTACGTGGTGTTCTCCGGGGCGCCCGCGGAGATCGGGATGGTCTTGACGACCTTGCCGTCCTGGGTGACCTGCATCGTCTTGGTCTTGGCGTCGACGATGGAGACCTGGTTGCGGCCGATCTTGAAGGTGACCGTCTTCTGCTGCACGCCGTAGACACCGCTCGCGCCCTGGACCCCGTCGAGGTCCAGCTTGAGGGTGACGGTGGAGCCGCCGGTCCAGTAGCTCTCGGGGCGGAAGTCCAGGCGGTTGGCGTTGAACCAGTGCCCGACGACCTCCTGGCCGCTGCTGGAGGAGACGGTGATCCCCTTCTGCACCGCGGCCTTGTCGGTGATCGCCTTGTCGAAGTTGATCGAGACCGGCATGCCGACACCGACGGTGGAACCGTCCTCGGGCGTGAAGTTGCCGATGAAGCTGTTGGCCGGGGAGACCGTGGTGAACGACGCGTTCTCGTGGGCGGTGCGGCCCTCGGAGTCGGCGGCCTCGGCGGCGATCTTGTACGTGGTGGCGCGCTCCAGCCGGTTGAGGGGCTTCCAGCTCTTCTTGTCCGCCGATATCTGACCGGCGACGGCGGTGCCGGACGCGGTCTTCATCGTGACGGACGTGAGCGAGCCCTTGGTGACCGTTACGGCGGTGCCGTTGTTGATCGAGGCGTTGTCGGAGCCGTCCTTGGGCGTGATCTTGATCAGGGCCTCGGACGTCTTCTTGGCCGCCGCCTCGTCGACCTTGGCCTGCGACGTGGAGTCGCCGCCGTCCGACGCGCCGGCCTTGTCCTCGCCTCCGCTGCACGCAGAGAGCACCAGCACCCCGCCGAGCAGTGCGGACGCCGCCACAAGACGCCTGCGCCGCTTACTGTTCGTCATCACACGCTTCTCCATCGTCGCCGATTCCCGAAAAGGACCACGGCAGTCCCGTAACTCGTAAGAACGCCCCAACTGGTTCGCCCCGTTCCACTTCACACGGAAGTGTGGCCCACGCCACGTCCGTCGCGTCCACCACGTACGGACACATTGACCGAAGCGGGTACGGAAGGGTGGTGCGGAGGGGTGGTGCGGAGGCGGCCGCGCTTCGCCGGGGACAAAGAACCCCGGACGGCGGTCGCCGGCCGGGGTCAGGGTTCCCGGACCGCTTCAGCCGCGCGCGTCTTCCTCGTCGTCCTCGTCAGCATCATCCTCGTCGATGTCCCAATCCGGCGAATCGGGATCATAGTCAACGGGCTCGCTGCTCCACGAGGCCTGCGCGAGTTCGATTCCGGGCACCTCGCTGACCAGGTCGAACGGGTCGACGAGATAGGCGAGGGCCTCCGCCGTGTCTTCCGTCACTGCGCCCTCGGCATGTGCTCTTTCGTCGGCCGGCATGTCCGTGTCGGCCCCGATCCGGGCCAGCGCGGCCCGGGTGACGGCGTCGGCGTCGTCGATCTCCAGCACGAGTTCGACACGAAGCCGTACAAACTGTGAAGTCTCTGAGGTGCTCATGGGAGGGAGCGTACGGCCCCCGGCATGCGCGACTTTCCCACGACCCGCGCCTTTCACTAGCATCGGCCCCCAGGGCCAATTCGCAAGCGCCACAAGGGGATCGATATTTCGTGTCCGCCGCACGTCGATCGTTGCTGACCGCCACCACAGCGGGGACCCTCCTGGGTGCCCTGTGGTTCGTCCCGTCCGCCAACGCGACCCAGGACGTACCCACACCGGGCTCGACGGCGTCGACGTCCGCGGCACCGACCGTCACCGTGCCGGCACCGGCGTCCGCGGAGGCGGACGGCGACGGGACCGGCACGCTCTCCGGTGACGGCGGGCCGCACACGTTCTCCGGTGACGACGGGACCCGGCTCGCGGACACGGGCGCCGTGGACACCACTCCGTATCTCGTCGGCGGCACGCTCTTCCTCGGTCTGGGCGCCGGATTCGTGGCGTATTCCGTGCGCCGAGAGCGCATGATGGGCTACTGAGCGCGTCGACCGCGTCCGGACAACCCACGGGGAAGCCATGCGAGAGCTGAGCGAGCTGACCGACGTCGAGGAACCGGCCTGGCCGCTGCTGTCCAAGGCGATCGCCGCGAGCGGGGTGTCCATGGAAGTGCCCCCGGTGGACACCGACCTGGGCCGCGCGAGCCTGCTCCAGCTCCAGGTCACCGCACGGTCCTGGCTGGGCGGGATGGTGCTCAACTGCGGCGGTGTGGTGCTGGACAGCGGGTGGCTGCGGATCTACGGCAGTCCGGCCGAGGACGAGCCGACGGGGCTGCCGGGCGGGTCGACGGACCTGCCCTCGCTGGCCGAGGTGAACGGATTCCCCGAGTACTTCGATCCCGGCTGGCGTCCGCGGGACGGCGGGCTCGTCGTCGGCCACGACGTGCTGGGCGGGGTGTTCGTCCTCAACGGCGCCGACCCGGAGTCGGTGGGGCGTCCCGGTCATCCCGGCGAGGTCGTGTACTTCGCGCCGGACTCACTGAAGTGGGAGGCGCTCGAAGTGGGCCACGGGGCATGGCTCCAGTGGCTCCTGGGCGAGGGCACGGACAAGTTCTACGACACGCTGCGCTGGCCCGGCTGGCGGGCCGAGTCCGGCGCCCTCACGGGCACGCAGGGGCTGTCCGTGATGCCGTTCCTGTGGTCGGCGGAGGCGCGGCGCGATCTGATGTCGACCAGCCGCCGCGCGGTGCCGCTGGCGGAACTGCTCAGCCTGCACCGGGACTTCGCCCTGAAACTGGACGGGGTCGACCCGGGTTTCCTCGGCGACGTCTGAACCCCCGCGCTACGCGGCCCGGTTCAGCTCCGGGAACCGCGAGAGGCGGTCTCCCGGCCGCAGGGCGTGGTCCGTTCACGCGGCGGTCCCGCACCCCACGGGCATGATGCCAGGGGGTGCGGGACCGCGGCGAAGCCGAACGATCCGGTCCGGTCAGGCGGCCCTGCGGCCGCCACCGCCCTGGCCGCCGTTCTGGCCACCGCGCTGCGGAGCACGCCCGCGGCCACCGGAGCGACCGGCACCCGCGCCGCCACCGGCCTCCGTACGACGACCCGCGCCACCGCCGGTCTCGGCACGACGACCCGCGCCACCGCCGGCCTCCGTACGACGACCCGCGCCGCCACCGGTCTCGGCACGACGACCCGCGGCCGCTCCCCCGGTGTTCGCGCGGCGTCCGGCGGCCGTGTCGCCCGTCGCGGCGTCCGTGCCCGGACGTCCGCCGCGCTGCCGGCGGGCCTGACCGTCGGAGCCTGTGCCCGTGCGTCCGGCCGTGTCGCCGCCGGCGACCGCCGGGCGCCTGGCCCCGCCTCCGGTGGCACGCCGCGCCTTGGGCCGAGCCTTCGGCTGTTCGGCCTGCTGCGGGACCTCGATGACGACCGGCACGCCGGAAGGCTCGCGGGCGCCGGTGAGGCGGGCGAGCTCCTCGTCGCTGGACTTGACGCGGGCGGTACGCGGCGTGATGCCCGCGTCCGCCATCAGGCGGGTCATCTCACGCTTCTGCTCGGGGAGCACCAGGGTGACGACGCTGCCGGACTCTCCGGCGCGGGCGGTGCGGCCGCCGCGGTGGAGGTAGTCCTTGTGGTCGGTCGGCGGGTCGACGTTGACCACGAGGTCGAGGTCGTCGATGTGGATGCCGCGGGCCGCCACGTTGGTGGCCACGAGGGCGGTGACCTGACCGTTCTTGAACTGGTCGAGGGTGCGGTTGCGCTGCGGCTGGCTGCGCCCGCCGTGCAGGGCGGAGGCCCGGACACCGCTGGCGAGCAGCCGCTTGGTGAAGCGGTCGGCGCCGCGCTTGGTGTCGACGAAGAGGATCACCCGGCCGTCGCGGGCGGCGATCCGCGTGGCGACCGCCTTCTTGTCGGTCTCGTCGGCGACGTGCAGCACGTGGTGCTCCATGGTCACCACCGCGCCCGCGGACGGGTCGACGGAGTGCACCACGGGGTCGGTGAGGAACATCTTGACGAGCCGGTCGATGTTCTTGTCGAGCGTGGCCGAGAAGAGCAGCCGCTGGCCGTCCGGCTCGACCTGCTTGAGCAGCGCGGTGACCTGGGGCATGAAGCCCATGTCCGCCATCTGGTCGGCCTCGTCCAGCACGGTGATCGCGACCTGTCCGAGGGCGCAGTCGCCGCGCTCGATGAGGTCCTTGAGCCGCCCGGGGGTGGCCACGAGCACCTCGACACCGCGGCGCAGCGTGCCGGCCTGCCGGCCGATCGACATCCCGCCGACGGCCGTGGTCACGCGCAGGTTGACGGCGGTGGCGTACGGCGTCAGCGCGTCGTCGACCTGCTGGGCGAGCTCGCGGGTGGGGACGAGGACGAGCGCGAGCGGACTGCGCGGCTCGGCCCGGCGGCCGGCGGTACGGGCGAGGAGCGCGAGCCCGAAGGCGAGCGTCTTGCCGGAGCCGGTGCGTCCGCGGCCGAGCACATCGCGCCCGGCGAGGGAGTTGGGCAGCGTGGCGCCCTGGATCGGGAAGGGATCGGTGACACCCTGGGCCGCGAGGGTCTTCGTCAGGGCGGCCGGCATGTCCAGCGCGTCGAAGGAGTCGACCGCGGGCAGCGCCGGGGTGATGGTCTCGGGCAGGGAGAACTCCTGCGGCGGCGCGACCTTGCGGGCGCCGGGGCGCCCGGCACTCCGGCCCGCGTTCCTCGCGGAACCGCCGGTCTGTGCGGCGCGCGCGTTTGCCGGCCGCTTACGGACGGGACGTTCGGATCGAGTCATGCTGGATCTGGATTTCCTTCCTGGGCCCACGGACTGCACACACAGCGCTCACCGACTGCATGAGCTGTCACAGCGCTGAGCCGGGACCCGCACCCGAAGGCGCGGGACCCGGCTCTGGAAAAGCGCGCTCGAACTAGGCGGGAACGATGTTCTCCGCCTGCAGGCCCTTCTGGCCCTGCGTGACCTCGAAGGAGACCTTCTGGCCCTCGAGGAGCTCACGGAAGCCGGAGCTGGCGATGTTCGAGTAGTGGGCGAAGACGTCGGGGCCGCCGCCGTCCTGCTCGATGAAGCCGAAGCCCTTTTCCGAGTTGAACCACTTCACGGTGCCAGTAGCCATGTTGTTCTCCTGAACAGGTAGTTGGGCCCCCATCCGGAGATGCACCGGGTAATGCCGGAGATGCCGGTAAAACAAAACGCGCCTGCGGAGGATTCCGATCAGGCGCACAAAGTAAATGGGTACCAAAAACGTATCAATGAGACAGTAGCACACCCTGACACCAGGGGGCGAGGTGCCGTATGTGGGCCGGGACACACCCGGCCCACATACGGCGCACTCCGCTACGCGAGCGGGCCGGTCACCGGCTCCACCGCGGCCACCACACCGCCGGCGCGCACGAACGCGTCCGCCGCCGCCAGGTCGGGGGCGAGGAAGCGGTCCGGGCCGGGGCCCTGGACGCCGGCCGCGCGGACCGCGTCGATGACCGCCCGCGACGCCGGGGCGGGCGTCAGACCCTCGCGGAGTTCGATCGCGCGGGTGGCGGCGTACAGCTCGATCGCCACGATCCGGGTCAGGTTGTCCACGGAGGTGCGCAGCTTGCGCGCCGCCGACCAGCCCATGGAGACGTGGTCCTCCTGCATGGCGGAGGAGGGGATGGAGTCCGCGGACGCCGGTACGGCGAGCCGCTTCATCTCGCTGACCAGCGCGGCCTGCGTGTACTGGGCGATCATCAGGCCCGAGTCGACGCCGGCGTCGTCCGCGAGGAACGGCGGGAGGCCGTGGCTGCGGTTCTTGTCGAGCAGCCGGTCGGTGCGGCGCTCGGCGATCGAGCCGAGGTCGGCGGCGGCGATGGCGAGGAAGTCGAGGACGTAGGCGACGGGGGCGCCGTGGAAGTTGCCGTTCGACTCGACGCGGCCGTCGGGCAGCACGACCGGGTTGTCGACGGCGGAGGCCAGCTCGCGCTCGGCGACCGTGCGGGCGTGCGCGAGGGTGTCCCGGCCGGCGCCGGCGACCTGCGGGGCGCAGCGCACGGAGTAGGCGTCCTGGACGCGCGGGGCGCCGTCCTGGTGGTGGCCGGTGAGCTCCGAACCCTTCAGCACGGCCAGCATGTTGGCGGCGCTGGCGCTCTGGCCGGGGTGCGGGCGGATGGCGTGCAGCTCGGGGGCGAGGACCTTGTCCGTGCCGAGGAGCGCTTCGAGGGAGAGCGCGGCGGCGACGTCGGCCGACTTGTACAGCGTCTCCAGGTCGGCGAGGGCCATGACCAGCATGCCGAGCATGCCGTCGGTGCCGTTGAGGAGGGCGAGCCCCTCCTTCTCGCGCAGTTCGACGGGGGTGATGCCGGCCTCGGCGAGCAACTCGCCCGCGGGGCGCACGACTCCGTCGGGGCCTTCGGCGTCGCCCTCGCCCATCAGGGTCAGGGCGCAGTGGGACAGCGGCGCCAGGTCGCCGGAGCAGCCGAGCGAGCCGTACTCGTGGACGACCGGGGTGATGCCCGCGTTCAGGATGTCCGCCATGGTCTGCGCGACCTCGGGCCGCACACCGGTGTGGCCGGAGCAGACGGTCTTGAGCCGCAGGAACATCAGCGCGCGGACGACCTCGCGCTCGACGCGCGGGCCCATGCCGGCGGCGTGCGAGCGGACGATGTTGCGCTGCAGCTGGGCGCGCAGTTCCGGGCTGATGTGCCGGGTCGCCAGGGCGCCGAACCCGGTGGAGACGCCGTAGACGGGCTCCGGCTTCGCGGCCAGCGCCTCCACGATCTCGCGGGCCGCGGCGAGGGCCGCCACCGCCTCGCCGGAGAGCTCGATCCGGGCGCCTTCGCGCGCCACGGCGAGAACGTCGGACGCGGTCACTCCGGACGTCCCCACCACCACAGTGTGCATATCCATATTCAGGAGCGTACGCAGTGAATTCTATGATGTCACTAGCGGGCGGGGGGTTGACCCCTTACTCCGGCGTACGTCACAACGGCCGCTCCGTCCGCCACGGCCGCCGCCCGATGGCGTGTCACGGACGCGCCGACCGTGCCGCGCCCCGCCCGCGGCGGCCGTGCCGTCGTCACGTGCGGGGCCTGTCGTGCCGTCCGCGGAACCTGCGGCGCTCGCCCGCCGCCGGCGGGGGCGCGTCCGCGAGGCGCACCACGGGATCGTCGGGGCCCTCGCGCCCGGCGACCACGGGCTTCGCGGCCCGGACGGCCTTCGCGCGGTACTGCGCCGCGTCCGCCAGCCGGAACAGCCGACGCGCCGACCGTACGGGGCCGATCGCGTCCCCGGTCGAGGCGACCCCGCACGCCACGCCCTCGCCGAGCTCCAACTCGGCCGCCCGGCAGCAGAGTTCACCGGCGACACGGACCACGTCGTCGGCCGGCGGGCCGACCGCCAGCAGACAGAACTCGTCGCCGCCCAGCCGTGCCGCCAGGGTGCCCGGGAGCATGGCCCCGCACAGCGAGAGCACCGACCCGAACCGTTCGAGGAGCCGGTCGCCGACGGCGTGCCCCCGGGTGTCGTTGACGCGCTTGAGTCCGTTGAGGTCGCACACGACGAGACTGACCACGACACCGTCCTCCCTGTGCCGCTCCACGGCCTCCTCGAGCCGTACGTCCACGGCGCGGCGGTTGGCGAGTCCGGTCAGGGAATCGGTGTAGGCCAGGCGCCGGGCCTCCTCCAGGCGCTCGGTCTGCGCGATCCCGGCGGCGACGACGGAGGCGAGGACGGTCGCGAAGTCGGCGTCCTGCGGGCCGTAGACGGGGGCTCCGGCCGGACGGGCCACGTAGAGCTCCCCCCACGCCCGCCCGTGCATCACGATCGGCGCGACGACACAGCAGCCGCGGCCGCGCCTGCGCAGCGCCGCCACGCGCTGGTGGCAGTACCCGAAGGCGCCGGCCACGGGGCCGTCGGAGGTCTCGACCCAGGCGTTGGGCTCGCCGCCGCCCGCCCAGCGCTCGTGCAGGAACTCGGTGATCTCCGGGAACTGGTGCACCGGGTAGGCCTCCCCGTCGGGGAACTCGTCCTCGTCCGGGGCGCGGTCGCCCACGTTGGCCAGCACCCGCAGCCGGCCGAGTTCGCGCTCCCACACGGAGAGCGCGGCGAAGCTCCCGGCCAGCGCGTGACACGCGCCGAGCGCCGCCGCCCGCCACGACTCCCGCGGGGTGTGCGCCGCCGCCATCCCCTGCGCCAGCGTCACCACGGCCCTCAGCCGATTGTCCTCACCCATCACCCCAGGCTAGGTATATTTGCGCACATTTGGGACGTCGGCGGAGCGAACAGGGGTACGGGTCGCACGACGAGGGTTCCGGGGCTACTCTCCCGGCCACTCCGGCTTGCGCTTCTCGTTGAACGCGGCGACCCCTTCCGCCCGGTCACCGGAGAAGGCGACGGAGCGCCAGGCCGCGTCCTCGACCTCCAGGCCGGCCCGCAGGTCGAGTCCGTGACCGAGTCGCAGGGCGCGCTTGGCGGCACGCAGTCCGACCGGCGAGTTGGCGGCGATCCGGGCGGCCAGGGCGAGCGCTTCCACCCTGTCCTGCCCCGCTTCCACCAGCTCGTCCACCAGGCCCAACTCCCGCGCCTCGGCGGCCTCCAGACGCCGCGCCGAGAAGATGAGCTCGGCGGCGCGCGCGGCCCCGACCCGGCGCGGCAGCAACTGCGTACCGCCGCCTCCGGGAATCACGCCGACGGACACCTCGGGCAGTCCGACGACCGCCGTACGGTCGGCCACGATCAGGTCGCAGGACAGCGCCAGCTCGAACCCGCCGCCCAGCGCGAAGCCGTGAACGGCGGCGACGGTCGGCATCGGCAGTTCCAGGACACCGGTGTACGCGGCTCGCGCGAGCGGCCGCTGGCGCACCAACTCGGCGTCCGAGAAGGAGTTGCGCTCCTTCAGATCGGCGCCGACGCAGAAGGCGCGCTCGTGCGTGGAGGTCAGCACGACCACGCGTACGTCCCGGTCGGCGGCGAGGGCCTCGCAGGCGCCGGCGATCGACCGCGCCATGTCCGTGGACACGGCGTTCATGGCCTTGGGCCGGTCGAGGACGAGCTCGGCGACGTACCCGTGCCGCCGTACGGCCACGAACTCCCCGAACCTCCGCTCGGCCGGCTCCGCCGTCCGGTCCGCCTCGTGCTGCGCCATGACACCCTCCCGGTTAACGCGGGTTAACAATCGATGCCCCGATCATCGCAGCAGGCGCCGTCCGGCGAAACCCGCCCCCTCGGGCCGTAGCTCCTCGTTCGAGTGACATGTCGCCGGACTTCGTTTCTCCGCCCTCGGACCGCGCATAACCTGCGCACCGCCGCAACGCATCAGGGGCACCGGCTCACCGGGGAGGGACGACCATGACGAACCGCGAGACACCGCAGGCCGCCGGCACCCGGCCGGGCCCGCGACCCGCACTCACGCGACCGCCGGCCCAGCGGGCGTCGTCCGGGGCCACCGGTCCCGGTACCTCGCCCGACCGGCGCTCCGACTCCACGGCGGCCACGGCCGCGCCGGCGGACACCGGGTGGATCCGCGTCACGCCGCTCAACCGGGCGTTGTCCGCCCCCGCCCCGGCGGCCGCCACGGGAGGAACCGGCGCCGAGGACGCCGGGACCACCGAGAGGCGCGCCCCGGGCCCACGGGGCGGAGCGACCGCCGCGGGGAAGGCCGGGACGACGCCGGACAGGGCCGCGAAGGTCTGGGCCCCCTCACCGGGGAGGCCGGCCGCCGGAGCCGGAGGGGGCACGCGAGCACGAGGAGCCGGTACCTCGGCGGCCGCGACGGCACGCGGGGCCGCAGCCAGGGCGGGCGCCGAGAGGACGGAGGCCACGGTCGCGACAGGCACCCAGCGGACGGAGGCCGGGGCGAAGACGCGGGAAGCCGTCACGCAGGCAAGGGGCACCCAGGCCGGGGCACGGGAAGCCGGAGCGACGGCACAGGCCACCGTCACGCCGGGCACTCAGGGGACACAGGCCAAGGCGAAGGCGCCGGAAGCCGCGGCCGAGACGCGCGAGGCCACCGCCACGCCGGGCGCTCAAGGGACACAGGCCAAGGCGAAGACACCGGAAGCCGCGGCCGAGACGCGCGAGGCCACCGTCGCGGCGGACACCCGGCGGGCGGAAGCCAAGACGGCCGCCGAGAAGGCGGAGGCCTCGGCCGAGCCGCGCAAAGCCACCGTCACGCCGGGCGCTCAGGGGACGCGAGCCGGGGCGAAGGCACCGGAAGCCGGAGCGGAGGCGCGGGAAGCCGGGGTCGGGGCCCGGGAAGCCGAGGTCGGGGCCCGGGAGGTGCCGGGTGGGGCCGATGGTGCCGGCCGGGGGCGACGGATCGTTCCGGCGCCGCGTTCGGCCGGGGTGCGCGAGCGCGCGTACGTCTCCGGCGACGAGCCCACGTACGCCCCCCGCGACGACGAGCCCGCTCCCGTCCGGCTCCGTACCGTCCGGGGCCGTCACCGCAAGCCCCGCCGACGCCGGGTGCTCTTCGCCGCGGGCGGACTCGCGCTCGCCGCGGGGGTGCTGAGCCTCGCCCGGATGACACCGGACCCGGTGACCGGGCACGCGGACGCGGGGGCCACGGAGGCCGAGCCGGTCGCGACCGCCACCGACAACGACGTTGCGGGCGACGCCGTCCCCACCGTCGCGGCCATGCCCTCGCCCACGTGGGCCGGGGCCGCACCGGCGAGCCCCGCGATGGGCGGGACGAGCCCCGCACCCACCTCGGACGCGAGCCGGATCCCGGCGTCGGTCCGGACGCTGGCCGCCACGGTCCCGGCGGCCCGCGGCGCGGCCCCCGTCGCCACGACGCCGGGCGGCACCGGCATCCCCACGGCTCCCGTGACGAAGGCGCCGCCCGCGCGACCCACACCGGCCGCCACGGCGCCCGCGGAGGTACCGCGGCACACCCCGTCCCCGACCCCGACCGCCCAGGCGCCGTCCCATCAGCCGCCGGACGTGTGCGTGCCGATCGTGGGGATCTGCGTGAAGGAGCTGCTGTCACCCGGCCGGGACGGCCGGTGACCGGGACCTGCTACGCCTCGTCGGCCCGCCGGGCCAGCAGCCACGGCTCGATGACGCCGAGACCTCGGACGGGCCGCTGCCACATCGGCTGGAGCGCGAAGCGGTACGAGGGGGGTTCCTCGCCCTCCTTCTCCGCCGCGGCCGCCGCCTCCGCGGCAGCCGCCTCGGAGGCGGGCGCGTCACCGGTGCGGGTCAGCTCCTCGGCGAAGGCGCCGTCGACGAGGACGGCGTCGCGCGGCGCTATCGACGTGAGGCGGCTCGCCAGGTTCACGGTCGTACCGAACACGTCGCCCATCCGGGTGGTCACCGTGCCGAAGGCGATGCCGACACGCAGCTCAGGCATCGTCTCGTCGTTGGCCATCGTCTCGATGAGCCGCAGCGCGATCTCGGCGGCGACACCGGCGTCGTCCGCGGAGTAGAGCACCTCGTCGCCGAGGGTCTTGATGAGCCGGCCCCCGTGGGCCGCCACCAGGTCCGCCGCGGTGGTCTCGAAGGCCTCGACGAGTTCGCCGAGTTCCTCCTCCTCCATGCGGCGCGTCAGCCGTGTGAAACCGACCAGGTCGGCGAAGCCGACGGCGAGACGGCGGTCGACCATCTCCTCGTCGTCCGCCGCCTGCACGACCCGGCCGGTGGCCGCCGCGAGCTGGCGGCGCCAGACGTAGACGAGGAACTCCTCCAGCTCGGGCAGGAGCAGTTCGATCAGGGGGTACGTCACCTCGGTGCGCGTCATTCCCGGTTCCGGGGGCTCGGTCAGGCCCTCCAGAAAGGAATCGATCTGCCATTCGGCCAGACGGGCGGTGGTCTGCCCGGTGGACCGGGCGACCTGGACGGCCATGGCCTCGCTCAGCAGGCCCGCCTCGACGAGACCGGCGAGCCGGCGCAGGGCGAGCACGTCCGCCTCGGTCAGCGCCTTGGCCTGGCCGATGTCCGCGAAGCCCATCGCCCGCCAGAAGCGGGAGGCCAGCTCCATGGAGACGCCCGCGCTGCGGGCCGCCTGGAACGGGGTGTACCGCCGCTCGGCGCCGAGGATCAGCCCCTCCAGGCGCAGCGCGAGCGGGTCCTCCCCCGAGTCCGGCTCGGCCTGGGGGTCCACCCGGCCGGTCGCCTCGTGGCGTGCGTCGGGCCGGACGTCCGGACGGGTGTCGCCACCGTGGCCGTCCCCGCGGGTCTCGCTCCCCTCGTCGGAGCGGTCGTCCCCGTGGAGGCCGGTTCCCGCGTGCGAGCGGTCGTCCGGGCGGTGGTTCGGGCGGCTGCCGGTCCCGGCGTCGGGACGGGCGTCCTGCCGGGCCTCGCCGTCCGCGGCGGCCCGTGCGGGTGCCGCGTCCGTGACCGGCCCGGCGGTACGGCCCGGCTCGCCGCCGGGGGCGGGGTGGGCGCCCGTGCCGGAGCCGGTGTCGTCGACGGTCACTCCTGCTGCCCTTCCGATCTGCCGCGGTCAGGTTCGACCGCGCTCAACTCTACGGCAGGTGTGCGCTGGCTCACTCCCGACGGCGGGACCGAGGCCGGGGGCGGTGCCGAAGGCCTGGACCACTCGCGGGTCCGGGCCGTCACACCCCTCACCGGACCACGCCCTCGCACCGTCCGCCACGCCGGGCCACGCCCTCGCACCACCCACCGCGCCGGGCCGCGCCCGTGCGGTCCCCGGCGCGCGCCCGCTCGATGTCCAGGGCGCCCCCGGGGTTGTCCACGGAGGCGCCGACGGGCGGCCCGACCGCGCGGGCCGCACGGGCCGCACGGGCAGGGACGCCCCGGCCCGCGCGGCCCGTCGGGCCGGGCCAGGGCGCCGCACACCGGGCGGAAGAGGATGCCGGGGTGCGCTCGGGTCGTGGCGGCCCGCCGTGCCCGTCGCCTCACGCGGGCCGCAGATGCACCACGTCCCCGGCCCCCACCGGCTCCTGCACGCCGTCCGCGGTCGCGATGACCAGCCGCCCGTCCCCGTCCAGGGCCACCGCTTCCCCGACGACCGTCCGGCCGCCGGGCAACTCGGCCCGTACCGTGCGCCCGAGCGTCGCGCATCCGGCCGCGTACGTCTCCTGGAGGCCGGACGCGACGGGGTCGCCGCCCGCGTCCCGCCAGCGCACGTACCACTGCTCCAGGGAGCGCAGCACGGCCCGCAGCACGGTGTCACGGTCCGTGGTCGTCGCGCCCGCCAGTGCCAGCGATCCGGCGCCCGGTACGGGCAGTTCCTCGGCGCGCAGCGAGACGTTGACGCCGATGCCGACGACGACCGCGTCGGCGCCCGCGCGCTCGGCGAGGATGCCGCCGGCCTTGCGTTCCTCTCCGTCCACGGTGACCAGCAGGTCGTTGGGCCACTTGAGTGCCGTGTCGACCCCGGCGGAGTGCGAGAGCGCCGTCGCGGCGGCCACGCCGGTGAGCAGCGGCAGCCAGCCCCAGCGTTCGACGGGGACTCCGGTGGGCTTCAGCACCACGGAGAAGAAGAGGCCGGAGCGGGCCGGCGCGGTCCACCGGCGGTCCAGGCGGCCGCGTCCGGCGTTCTGTTCCTCGGCGACGAGGACCGCGCCCTCGTCGGCCCCCTTCTCCCCCGTGACGATGCCCGCCAGGTCGGTGTTGGTCGATCCTGTCCGTTCCACCACCTCCACGTCGGACCACAGGCCGCCGTCGCGGACCAGCGCCCTGCGCAGGGCGGCCCCGTTCAGTGGCGGACGGCCCAGGTCGGACCACCGGTTGTCGTTCGCGTCTGCTGCATCTCGCGGCGTCATGCAACCCACCCTAGGTGTGGTAAACGCCGCACTGCCGATAGGTAGGCACGCCACTACGCTACGGATGAGTAGCAAGCCCCCCTTCTGAGCGCCGCTCTGAGCACCGCGTTTTCCGAGCAGTCACCTCACGTCCCCTTAGATCAGGCAGGGAGCCGCAACCCGATGTCCGAGCCGGAAGAGCTGCACCACCCCGACATCCACACCACCGCGGGCAAGCTCGCGGATCTGCAGCGCCGCATCCAGGAAGCGACGCACGCCGGCTCGGAGCGCGCCGTCGAAAAGCAGC